>JBCDHO010000035.1:0-12635 GCA_038749855.1 Pseudomonadota bacterium | reverse complement strand
TCACCAGCACGATGGCGCGCTCCGGACTACGGAGCCGGTTCACCCCCTCGGCGACAGACTTGAGGGCGTCGATATCGAGACCCGAATCGGTTTCATCGAGCAGGGCCAGCCGTGGCTCAAGCACCGCCATCTGAAAGATCTCGTTGCGCTTTTTCTCGCCACCGGAGAACCCCTCGTTTACGGCGCGGTGAAGCAGTTCGTCGCCGATGTGCAGCACGCTGAGCTTCTCGCGGACAAGCTTGAGGAACGCCACCGAGTCGAGTTCTTCCTCACCTCGATGCTTGCGCTGGGCATTCAGCGCTGCACGCAGAAAGTAGGTGTTGTTGACGCCGGGAATCTCCACCGGGTACTGGAAGGCCAGGAACACCCCTTCACAGGCCCGCTCTTCCGGCTCCAGCTCTAGCAGATCCTTGCCAAAATATTCGATCGACCCCTCGGTCACCTCGTAGCCTTCGCGGCCTGCGATGACGTTACCCAGGGTGCTTTTCCCGGAACCGTTGGGACCCATGATGGCGTGTACCTCGCCAGCCTGGACATGCAAATCCAGGCCACGGAGAATTGGCTTGCTGTCAACAGTCGCGTGTAGGTTGCTGATTTTCAACATGAGTGAGTTCTCACTTAAAGTCATTTCTCGGGGCTGACCGTGCGCTTTCGTGCCCGCCTGTGCAGCCATTTATTTACAAAAAATAATTCCGGTTTTTATATACGTGCAATTGATTGCTTGATCGATAATCAGCCGACGGCGCCTTCGAGGCTAATCTCCAGCAACGCTTTCGCTTCCACGGCGAACTCCATGGGCAGCTCCTTGAAGACCTGCTTGCAGAAGCCGTCAACGATCATGCTCACCGCGTCTTCCTCGCCGATCCCGCGTTGGCGGCAATAGAACAGCTGGTCCTCGCCAATGCGCGAGGTGGTCGCCTCATGCTCGACCTTGGCCGTCGGGTTCTGAACCTCAATGTAGGGGAAGGTATGTGCGCCGCAGCGTTTGCCGATGAGCATGGAATCGCACTGGGTGAAATTGCGCGCATGCTCCGCATGTTTGCCAACCTTCACCAGTCCGCGGTAAGCGTTCTGCCCCTGGCCGGCAGAGATACCCTTCGAAATAATCGTGCTCTTGGTATTACGGCCCAGGTGGATCATCTTCGTGCCGGTGTCCGCCTGCTGGTGATTGTGGGTAAGCGCGACGGAGTAGAACTCGCCCACGGAGTCGTCGCCCCGGAGAACACAGCTGGGATACTTCCAGGTGATGGCGGAGCCGGTCTCGACCTGGGTCCAGGAAATGCGCGAGCGATCGCCCCGGCAGTCTCCTCGCTTGGTCACGAAGTTATAAATGCCTCCGTTGCCGTCCTCGTCACCGGGGTACCAGTTCTGCACGGTCGAATACTTGATCTCGGCGCCTTCCAGGGCGACCAGCTCAACGACCGCCGCGTGCAGCTGGTTCTCGTCACGCATGGGCGCCGTGCAGCCTTCCAGGTAGCTCACATACGCCCCCTCATCGGCAATCACCAGCGTGCGCTCAAACTGGCCGGTTTCGGCGGCGTTGATGCGGAAGTAGGTGCTCAGCTCCATCGGGCATCGAACGCCCTTGGGAACATAGACAAAGCTGCCGTCGGAAAAGACAGCGGAGTTCAGCGCGGCAAAGTAGTTGTCCTGCTGAGGAACCACGCTGCCCAGGAACTTGCGCACGAGCTCCGGATACTCGCGGGCGGCCTCGGCGAAGGAACAGAAAATAACGCCCGCCTGTTCCAGCTCTTTCTTGAAGGTCGTTCCCACGGAGACGGAATCAAATACGGCGTCGACCGCAACGCCTGCCAGCTTGGCCCGCTCGTGGAGCGGCACGCCCAGGCGGTCGTAAGTCTCCAGGAGTTTCGGGTCGACTTCGTCCAGGGACTGGGGCCGGTCCTTGTCTGACTTCGGCGCCGAAAAGTAGGAAATGGCCTGCAGGTCGATCGGATCGATCTTCAGGTGCGCCCACTGGGGCTCGGCCATTTTCAGAAACTTGCGGTAAGCGCGCAGACGCCACTCAAGCAGCCATTCGGGCTCTTCCTTGCGTGCAGAAATCGCCCGGATCACGTCTTCGTTCAGCCCCGGCGGCAATGAGTCTGCCTCGATGTCCGTGTAAAATCCGTGCTTGTAGCGTGCCTCGAGGTGTCGTTCGACCGTTTGTTCGCTGCTGCTCATGGTGCTTGGGTTCCGCTGTTGATCCTAGGGGTGGGCCTGCTTGCTGCAAGACCCGCTTGGGCCAGGGGTGGCGCATCACGCCAGCGTGGCAATTTCCAGCCCGTTGACGGGTGGTGCCTGTGGCGGCCGACTCATGTCGGCAAGGCTGATGTTCTCGAGGGCGAGCGCAACGGCGCGGCTGACCTTTTGCCAGTTGTCCCGGGCGCTGCAGTGGTCTTCCACAGTGCACAGGCCTTCATGCACGCTGCACTCGGTCATGGCTATGGGGCCTTCCATTGCGATAATGACCTCGGCGATGCTGACCTGCTCCGGACGTTTGCCCGCCTCGTAGCCTCCACTGGGCCCGCGATAGGAGCGCACCAAGTCGGCCCGCCCCAGCAGTTTGAGCACCTTGCTCACCGTCGGGGTCTCAAGCCCGCAACGCTCCGCAAGCGCCTGAGCACTGAGCACCTCGCCCGGGGAATTCGTGAGTTCCACCATGACAAGGACGGCGTAGTCGGTGAGTTTGCTGATCCGGAGCATGGGGTGTCTTTTGTCTCCTGGTTTGTTGGGAGGCCGCGGCAGTACTGTTCGCCAGTCCGATCTATATAGTACCAAATTAGTCCGCATTAAACCGGGAGCACGGTGAAACTGAGATAAAGCGGCGCGGGCTCGGACTCCTTGGCTACAATGCGCGCCATGGTTTGCACCGGGACAAGCGCGGCAACATGAGGTCGCACGCACAGCGTGACGCGCGGGCGGAGCAGGGCCTGGCCTGGGCCCGTGCGCAACTCAGCCGCCCGGCACTGGCGCTGCGCCCCCTGGCGGGGGACGCCAGCTTCCGGCGCTACTTCAGACTTGAGGACGGTCCCTCGAGCTGGGTGCTTATGGATGCGCCGCCGGAACGCGAGGACAGCACGCCGTTTCTCGACGTGACGCTCCGCCTCCGGAGCGCAGGGCTTCATGCTCCGCGCATCGACGCCGCAGACACGAAGGGCGGCTTTCTGCTGCTCGAAGACCTTGGCGACCAGCTGTTGCGCGAGGTTCTCACTGCGAACAGTGCCGACCACTGGTTCGCCGAACTGCTCGACCTGCTGGCTCAGCTGGCCACGACCGTCGCTGTCGACGGCTTGGCGACCTATGATCGTCCCCGGCTCCAGGCCGAGCTCGAGCTGTTTCCCGAGTGGTACCTGGGTCGCCATAAGAACATCCAGCTCAGCTGCAGCCAGCTCGACCTCTGGGAGGACCTGGCCACTCGGCTCATGGTATCCGCTGAGGCCCAGCCCCAGGCCTTCGTTCATCGTGACTTCCACTCCTGCAATCTGCTTGTCCTTCCAGACGGACAGCTGGCGGTGATTGACTACCAGGATGCGGTCCTGGGCCCACTGAGCTACGACCTGGCATCGCTGCTATGGGATCGTTACATCAGCTGGCCGCGCAACCGGATCGAGGCATGGAGCGAAACATTCCGGCAACGGGCCGCACCGTCCTTCGACCCTGCTGGCTGGCAGCGTGCCGTCGATTGGATGGGCCTGCAGAGAAACCTCAAAATCGTCGGCATTTTCGCGCGACTCCACCATCGCGATGGCAAGACGGGCTACCTGGACCTGATTCCCCGTTTCTGGGGCTACGTTCGTGAAACGCTCAAACGCTACGAAGACTTTCATGCGTTTGACCAGCTGCTCGAGGAACTTGCATGCGCGCCATGATTCTCGCTGCCGGCCGCGGCGCGCGGCTCAAGCCCCTGACCGACACGACACCAAAGCCCCTCATCGAAGCTGGCGGTAAGCCCCTGATCGAATACGCCATCGAGCGCCTGGCGCGCGCAGGCTTTCGCGACATCGTGATCAATACCGGCCACCTGGGCGAACAGCTTCCCGCTGCCCTGGGCAACGGCGATCGCTGGGGTATCGCCATTCACTATTCGGAAGAACCCTCGGCGGCGCTGGAAACGGGCGGCGGAATTTTTCAGGCCCTGCCCTTACTGGGGTCTTCGCCGTTCGCGGTGATCAGTGGTGATACCTGGACCGACTACCCGCTCGAACGGCTGCGCAACGTCAAGTGTGACTATGCGCACCTGGTCATGGTGCCCAACCCGGACCACCATCCGGAAGGCGACCTCGCACTGGCCGGCGGCCGCCTGCGCAGCGACGGCCCATCCCGCTACACCTTCAGCGGCACGGCCGTTTATCACCCCCGCCTGTTCTCCGCTTGCACGGCCGGTCGCTGGCGCATCACGCAACTGCTGCTCGACACCGCCGATCAGCACCTGGTGACCGGCGAAGTCCACGGGGGCGCCTGGTTTGACGCCGGCACACCCCAAAGACTGCAGGCGCTTCGGGACTACCTCCATATGCTGACATCAGCCTGAGACGCCGGGCGCACCGCGCGCACAGAGTCACGTCAAACCCGAGGGTCTGATCGCAACCGCTCGACTGCGATCAGGAATCCCGGCGTTTGTGTATGGTGTTGTACTGTGGTATAACACCTAATCATGAAAGTAACCGGAACCAAAACACCATGAAACGACTGCCCCTCGGAATCGCCCTCGGCACCGGCGCCCTGCTGCTGACCGCTTGCGGCCAGACCGACACCGGTGCGGATGGCGACGCCAATTCGCTATTGCGCTACATCCCGGCGGATACCCCCTTCGTGATGGCGAGTATCGAGCCGATACCCCAGCAACTGAACGATGTGTATCTTGAACGGGCGGAGCCGTTCATCGCGCAGATGGAAGCCACGCTCAGTGGCCTGCGCGATGATCTTGCCAATGATGCGGACGGGTCCGAGAACCCGGAGGCCGCTGCCGTGGCCGACGCGGTCCTTGCCGAGTTCGACGGAAACCTGAATCGCGAAGGGCTCGAAAGTCTAGGCATCGCCCTGGAGCAGGTTGGCGCCATTTACGGACATGGCCTGTTTCCGGTGATGCGCATGGGCCTGGGCGATCCCGCTCTGGTGCAGGCCATGATCGATCGCGTGCAGGCCAAGGCGGGCGTCTCCATACCCGTCAACAACTTCCAGGGCAAAGACTATTGGCGCGCTGGCGGTAACGATGAACCCATGGCGCTCTACGTCGCCATGCTGGAGGACCATATTGCCTTCACCAGCGGCCCGGTCAGCCTGGAGGCTGAATTTCTCCCGGCCTTACTGGGCCTGGAGCTTCCCGAGCGTTCGATCGCGGACAGCGGCGCACTGACCGCCCTAAATGAGGAAAAGGGTTACGGCCCGTACGGGTCCGGCTACATCAAGCTGGATCGGGTCGCCGACGAGCTTTTTGATGCCGATAGCCTCACGGTTCGCTGGATGACCGACATGGGCACCTATGACCTGGCGGCGATCGACCCGGCCTGCGCCCAGGAAGCCCGTCTTGTCACCGCCTTCGTACCCCGGCTCGTGGCAGGCGTAACGGAACTCACCGAAGATCGCTTTGGCATGCGCTATCAGGTTGAAACCAACGCTTGGCTTGGTGGGCAATTGGAGCGGCTGGTGGGCGAAGTACCGCCGGCTCCGTCCGACTCAGACCGCATGCTCAGCCTCTCCCTGAACCTGCAGATGGGCCGCGTAACCACCTTTCTTCGCGACAGCGCCAACGGCATGGTCGCCCAGCCATTCCAGTGTCCGCAGCTAAACAGGCTAAATGCCCAGCTGCAGCAAATGGCGGGCATGGTCAATCAGCCCATGCCGCCCTTCATCGGAAACCTCAACGGCCTCCGTGTGGAATTGAGCGAACTCGACCCGGCCAATCCGTCTCCCGACACCGTCAAGGGAAGGATCGCCCTGGAAATGGAGAGCCCGCAAATGGTCATCGGCATGGCAAGCATGATGATCCCGGGCTTCGAAGAGCTCAATATCGAGCCCGGTGCGGACCCGGTCGCGGTGCCGCAGGAACTCATGACCATCCAGACGCCGGAACTCGAGGCCCATGCCGTCATGAGTAACGACGCCATCGGCATCTCCCTGGGTCAGGGCGAAAAGGACCAGCTGCGAGCTTTTCTTGATGCCAGCGGCGACGCGGACGGTGTATTCCTGTCCGTGGACTATGACGCCGCACTGCTGGCCCGCCTGCAGCGTGAGAACCTGCCAGATGCGGCCGATGCTTCACCCATCGATGCCGCCGCCATGGCCGAGATGAATGCGCTGTCGGAAAGCTACGAAAACCTGCTGGGCCGCACGCGCTTCGACCTCTCGCTGAGCGAGCAAGGGCTCACCATCGATAACGTGCAAGCCTTTAAATGATGTTCAGCCGTGCCGGGCTTGCTGGCACGGTCACCCAACGCAACCTGGGCCCTTCGGGGCCCTTTTTTTATGCTTGCATCAACTGTCGTGCGAGGTGCACGGTGACCTGCCGCTTGTCCCGGAAGGCCGCCTGCTGAAGCCGCGTCACCAGACCCACGAGCGTCGCCATGTCCCGTGGACCCCGGCGGAGCAGATAGTCGCTAACTGCTGCGGGCAGTTCGATGCCGAGGGAGCGCGCGTGGGCCTCGAGCACGTCCCGCTTGTCTTCGTCACCCAACGTCTGAAGTTCGAGGCGCAGGCCCCAGGCGAGCCGTGAGGCGAGGTCCGGTAGCGCCAGCGGCAGCCGCCGCAGTCGCTCACGGCTGGCCACCAACAGGCAACCACGCTGCCCGCGTAGCCGGTTGATGAAATGGAACAGCGCTTCTTCCCAGGCCGGTTGTCCGGCCACGCGCTGCAGGTCATCGATACACACCAGGTTCATGGCTTCGAGACCTTCAAGCGCGCCGCTGTCGCCAGGGCCGAGACCACGCAGCCCCAGGTAGAACGCCGTACGCCCCTGCTCCCTGGCGGCGAGGCAAGCGGCATTGAGCAAATGGGTTTTGCCGCTGCCCGCCGGGCCGTACAGGTAGAGGCTGCGGTCCTCATCGGCCGACACCTCGGCGACGGCGCCCTTCACCGCCACATTCGGGCCGACAACGAAGTCATCGAGCCCACCGATGCGGCGCGGCTCAAGCGGCAGCGGCAGCTGGGGCGAAAACAGCATTCAGCGGGGGTCCGTATACCAGGCGCTGTGCTGGTAGATGTCCTGGACATGTCGGACCACCACGTTCAGCGCAGCGGCAACGGGTAAAGCCAGCAGGATGCCCAGGAAGCCGAACAGCTGTCCGCCCGCGAGCACGGCGAAGATGACTGCCACGGGATGCAGGCCGATCTTATCCCCGACCAGATTGGGCGTCAGGACCATGCCTTCGAGGGACTGACCCACACCGAAAACGACGAGGACCAGGACGAAGTGCCAGACATCACCGAACTGGAACAAGGCCATCGCTAGCGCCAGCGCCAGGCCCACCACGGAACCCAGGTAAGGTACGACGCTGAGCAGGCCCGCGGTCATCCCAATCAGAAAGGCTGCCTTGAGCCCAATGGCCCAGAGTCCCAGCGCATAGATAATGCCGAGTGCAATCATGACCATGAACTGCCCACGCAGGAACGCGCTCAACACCTCGTCGATCTCCCGGGCAAGGCCGGTCACCTGGGCCACCTTACTGCGCGGTAGTAGGCGCTGTATGCCCGCCATGAGCGCGTCCCAGTCGCGCATGAGGTAGAAAGCGACCACGGGAATCAGGACGAGATTGGTGATGACGGTCAGTGCTACGGCGCCGCCGCGGCCAACCGTTTGCGCCACATCCAGGACGGCGCCGGCCGCCTGCTGCCAGTAGTCTTTCGCCAGCTCCACCAGCTCCGGTCGTTTCAGCGCTGCCAGGTCTACGCCCAGTTGCGACGAGACCCAGGGCACAGCTGACCCCGTGAACCAGTCGATCATCAGCGGAACCTGCTCAATGAGTTCACGAGCCTGGCGCACGAGGATCGGGATGATCACCAGCAGGGCGACCGCGAGAAGTAGGGTCAGCAGCAGGAACACGATGCTGACGGCAATCGTCCGACCCAGGGTGAAACGTCGGATGCGCACGACCTCCAGCCGGTCCACCAAAGGGTCGGTCAGGTAGGCGACGCCCGCCGCTACGGCGAACGGTGTGATCACGGGCGCAAGCTGCCAGACCAGCCAGCCCGCCAGGACCAGCAGGGCGAGTGCAAGCCAGCTGCGATTGGCCGTCATGACGCTAGCGAACGAACCGGTACATACCCGGTTCGCCTCCCGCCTCCAGCACGCCATCCTGGCGGAGCACCTCCTCCAGATACGATGGGGCCGCGTTGAGCTGCAGGGCCAGGCGCACGCCCGCCGGACCAACACCCAGTACGTCGACACCATCAACCAGGCTAAGGCCGATAAGGTAGTTCAGGCTGCGCGCATAGTTGCCGCTTCCCCCCAGGTCCGCAAGAACGAGCTCCGCCGTGAAAAGCCCCTGCCCCGCAGGGCCAATCGCATTGATGGACGCCACGAGGTCCGCAAGCAGATGGACTCCCTCGTCAAGGGCTGGACCGAGTTCCGGCGACCGCGTACGCCAGCTGGTCGACGTGCGCTGGTCCGCATAGGTCCATCTGACGTTCCACTCAGCGCCCTCACGCCGCGCCGCTACGATGGCAACGCCGGTAGTGTTTGACCCCTGACCCACCAGCTGCTCCGTGTAGCCACCCCACAGCAGCTGCACGTCGACCTGCGCCATCAGTTCCTGCGAAAGACCGGGCCAGGCCACGGGCAAACCACGCAGCTCAGCGACCTCCTCCATGCCATCGAACTCGAGCTGATACTCAACCGGCATCAAGGCACGGTTCCGGCGATCGTCGACAACCACCCACAGCACCACCGGCTCGCGTTCGATTCGCCAGCGTCGCAGCCCCAGCTCACGTACGATGCCGTCCACGGCCGGTGGCGCGAAGTTTGCGACCAGAAGAAGCTCCGAAAGCTCGCTGCCGTCCGCTTGTAGCACCGGCACTTCGCGGTAGCCGAAGGCCACAACCATGCCGGGCGCACCCGCAACAGCCGCGTCAAGTTCCGGTGAGGGTGGCAGCTCGCGCTCACCGCTCAATTTACCCAACACCTGGGTCAACGCCAGGGGCAAAGCGGCCCGGCGGTCTGCTTCCGACTGACTCGGGACCGGGATAACACCTTCATAGAGGTCTTCGTTGGCGACCGTCGCAGCAGACAGCAACAGGGCGAGAAGGACGAAAAGGACCTGGCTGCCACGCGCTGGCGCGCGGACCCCGGCTCGGCGACCGGTCGCCGAAAGGCCTCCGGCGTCCTGGCCGAGGCCAGTGAACCAGGAAAATGAGCCCCTGGCGTGGCGTCGAGGGGTCGTTGGATTAGGGGCTGACTGGGCTGTGGACACGGCGGTCATCGGGCCTTCTTTGCATAGGAAATACGATACCATAGGCGCCCCCAAAGCCCCCACCGGAAAACCGCCCCATGGTCGACGATGCAACGGCGCCCAAACCCCTGAGCTATCGCGATGCAGGCGTCGATATCGATGCCGGTAACGCCCTGGTAGACCGCATCAAGCCCGCGGTCAAAACCACCCTGCGGCCCGGCGTCATGAACGGCCTCGGCGGCTTCGGCGGACTGTTCCGCATCGATCCGGAACGCTACCGAAACCCCCTGCTCGTCTCCGGCACCGATGGCGTCGGCACCAAGCTGATGCTTGCACGGCGCCTGGATCGCCACGACACGATCGGCATCGACCTCGTGGCCATGTGCGTCAACGACATCCTGGTCTGCGGCGCGGAACCCCTGTTTTTCCTGGACTATTTCGCCACGGGCCGGCTGGAGCTCGATACGGCACAAGCCGTAATCGAGGGAATCGCAGAAGGTTGTCGCCAGGCCGGCTGTGCACTCATCGGTGGTGAAACGGCAGAGATGCCCGGCATGTATGGCGACGGCGACTATGACCTCGCCGGCTTCACCGTGGGCGCTGTGGAAGAAGACGAACTGATCGACGGCCAGCGCATCGCGGCTGGCCATCGCCTGCTCGGGCTGGCCTCTTCCGGCCCGCACTCGAACGGATATTCCCTGATTCGTAAGGTGCTCGACCGTTCAGGCGCAGAGCCGGAGGACGCCCTCGGCGACTCGAGCCTGGGCGAAGCCCTCCTGGCACCGACGCGCATCTACGTGCGCAGCGTACTGAGGCTCATTGAGGCACAGCGCATTGATGGGCTCGCCCACATTACGGGCGGTGGACTGACCGAGAATATCATTCGTATCCTTCCCGACGGACTCGGCATCCGCATCGACACCGGCGCCTGGACGCGGCCTGAAGTGTTCGATTGGCTGCAGCGGGAAGGCGCGATCGAGCCGTCGGAGATGCTGCGAACCTTTAACTGTGGCATCGGCATGGTCCTGATCGTACCGGCGTCCGAGGCGACGGCGGTGACCGCAGCGGCCCAGGCGCTGGGCGAACGGTGCGTGGAGATCGGCGAAGTGACCCGCGCCGAGCATGAAGCCCGGGTGCGGTACGCGTGAGCGATCGCCTGCGCCTCGCCGCATTGATTTCCGGCGCCGGCTCAAGCCTCGCCGTGGTCCTCGATGCCCGCCAACGGGGCTTATTGGATCTCGATGTCGTCGAGGTGATCTGCAACAAGCCACAGGCGCCCGGCCTGTCCCTGGCCGCTGACCACGGCGTGCCTACCCGGGTGATCAGCCGGGTATCCGCCGGCGCCGCGGGCGAAGACCAGGCGATCAGCGACCGGCTGGACACGCTTTCCCCGGACCTTATCCTGCTGACGGGCTACATGCGCATTCTGGGTGCCAAGCTCGTCGACCGCTTCGCCGGCCGCATGATCAATCAGCACCCTTCCCTGCTTCCCAGGCACAAGGGACTCAACACCCATCAACGAGCGATCGATGCCGGTGACCGGGAGCACGGCGCAAGCCTGCATTTCGTCACGCCAGAGCTGGACGGCGGCCCGTTGATTGCGCAGGTCCGCGTTCCCATGCTCCGGGGCGACACGGCCCAGACCCTGAGCGATCGGCTGCGACCCCGGGAACAGTCGCTACTGCTTGCGGTCCTACCCTTATTCGCAACCCGCCGGCTCGCCCTGGGCAAGCAGGGGGTTATGCTCGATGGTGACCCGCTCAATGCGCCCCTGACGCTCGGCGGCCCGTCACTGCCCGAACCATGAGTGCCGCCCCATGACCGCCAATCAGCACGCCGCTGCGAAAAGCGCCAAGCCGGATACGCTCCTGGCATTGGCTTTGACCATCGCTGTACTGACCTCAAGCACCCTCTGCGCCAGTCTCTCCCAGGCGAGCGAACCCCCGGTGCCCTTTACGGCAAATATGGAGTTCCTACGCAACGGCAAGCTTATCGGTGAAGCGACCTTCAGCTTCGAAGTCAATGGCAGCGAATGGGTGCTGCGCTCAGAAATGGCCGGCACCCGCGGTGTCGCCAAGTTTCTCGGCGTACGGGAGAACTCGGAAAGCATTGGCCAGTGGATCGACGGCTCGCCCCGGCCTGAGCGATTCCAACAGACCGTAAAAGTGTCCATTAAGACAGTGGAAACCCGCGGCGTTTTCGACTGGGAGCAAGGCACGGTGCTGTCCGTGCACGAGGACGGCGAGACCACGCTGCCGCTGACGCCCGGCATTCTCGACCCCGTATCCGTGGGACTCGCTGTGCGGAGCGGGCTCGGAACGGGCCTGCGTGAATGGCACCTGCCCATGGTCGACGAAGACGAAATTGAAGAACAGCACTTCCGGGCCGAGGGCGCAGAGGCGCTCGATACGGCCCTGGGCTGCCTGCAAACGGAGCGCGTCGACAAGATACGGGCGGCCTCCAGCACCCGCTACACGCGGACCTGGTACGCCGAGGACTACGACTGGATTCCGGTGCACGTTGCGCATGGAAAAACGGACGGAGACCAGATGGAAACCCGGCTGGTTTCCCTCGTGGTCGATGGCCAGACCATCGAGAAGGCGCCGGCCTGCGGCGCCTGAGCGCGAGGTGGGTCAGGCCGCGCCCGGCGAGGGCACGCGGCGGATACGCGCACCGACCTGACCGAGCTTCTCCTCGATAATTTCATAGCCCCGGTCGATGTGATAAACGCGGTCCACGAGCGTCGTGCCCTGGGCCACCAGCCCCGCCAGCACCAGCCCGGCGGACGCGCGCAGGTCCGTGGCCATGATCGGCGCGCCTTCCAACTGCTCGACGCCTTTGATGATCGCCGTGTTGCCCTTGAGCTGAATATCGGCACCCAGGCGCTGTAACTCCAGCACATGCATGAAGCGGTTCTCGAACACCGTTTCGGTAATGATGCCGGTGCCCTCGGCCACCGTGTTCAGCGCCGTGAACTGTGCCTGCATATCGGTGGGAAAGGCCGGGTACGGCGCGGTGGTCACGTCGACCGCGAGGGGGCGACGACCGCCCATGTCCAGGGAGATCCAGTCTTCACCGACTTCGATTGTGGCGCCGGTTTCCGCGAGCTTATCCAGCACCGCGTCGAGCTCTCTCGGACTGGCCCGGGTCACCCGGATGTTGCCGCCGGTCATGGCGGCTGCCACGAGATAGGTGCCGGTTTCGATCCGGTCCGGGAGCACGTGGTGCTCAGTCCCGCCAAGGCGCTCCACG
>JBCDHO010000034.1:0-12659 GCA_038749855.1 Pseudomonadota bacterium | reverse complement strand
TGTTCGTAGCCTTCAGCGTCGAACCAGGGGGTGACTTCAAAGGGATCTGCGCCGCTGCGGTAGTCGGTCTCATGGGGCGGCTGCGACCCATACATATCGAGCATCAGACCGCTCATGCTGCCCAGTCCCTCGCGCTGCAGGAAGTCGCCGAGTTCTGCGAGCTTGCGGTGCTCATGGTGCGGATAAATAAGGAATTCATCGAGGTCACAGGTCACGCACCAGTGGCCCGGGCCATGGTCCCGGAGCAGGGCATTGAGCCAGTGCATGCCGAAGTTTGCCCGGCGATAGCTTGCTGTGGTGTGCCAGACGCTGACGTCATGTTGCTCCTTCACGAGCGCCTGGAACCCATCACCGGATCCATTATCGACAAACAGGAAATGATCGACGCCGAGCTGTCGATAGTGCGCCAGGAAGGCCGGGACGCGGACGGCTTCATTTCGCAGGCAAGCGAACAGCAGCACATCGTCGGGGCGGATGGCTCCGGTTCGATCATGAACCGCCGTGAGTTCGCGGGCGTGCCAACGGGCCTGGGCGCCGCGTTGCAGGCGATGCAGCGGATCCCTGAGCTTTGCCTTCAGCCGGTCCATCACTTCATCATGGGGCGGGGGAGGGTCTGACCTGAGCCAGCCACACGGCCCGGTCCTCTGTGGACATCACCGCACGCTGTTGGTGGCGCTTCATACCAACGCGCTGAGCGGCGGCAGGCGCTGGTCCTTCTCGCTGACGATGCCTTCGGCGAGCGGCCACTGGATCGCCAGGTCCGCGTCGTCCCAGCGGATGCCGCTTTCACCGGCCGGGTCGTAGTAGTCCGTGCACTTGTACTCGACGTCGGCGCTTTCGGACAACACCTGGAACCCGTGCGCGAAGCCGGCAGGCACATAGAGCTGCTGATGGTTTTCAGCGCTAAGCGTCACGCCGACCCACTGTCCGAACTGTGCCGAGCCGGGACGAGTGTCAACGGCCACGTCGAAGATGGCGCCCGCAACGCAACGAAGGAGTTTTCCCTGCGGTTTACGAGTCTGGAAATGCAGCCCCCTGACGACGCCCTGTCGAGAGCGCGAGTGGTTGTCCTGGACGAAGCGTTCGCCCGGCGCCAGCAGGTGTGCGTAGCGCGCTTCGTGGAAGGTTTCAAGAAAGAAGCCTCGTTCGTCGCCATGGACGGCCGGGGTGATCAACACCACGCCGTCAAGGGCGGTGTCCTCGAAGGTCACGATGGCTGCTCCACGAGCCGGGCGAGGTACTCACCGTAGCCGCTTTTTCGGAGTGGCTGAGCGAGCCTGAGTAGGGCCTCGGCGTCGATCCAGCCCTTGTGAAACGCCACTTCTTCCGGGCTGGCGACCTTCAGACCCTGGCGCCGTTCCAGCGTCTGGATGAAGTGTGCAGCCTCCAGCATCGCATCGAAGGTGCCCGTGTCGAGCCAGGCCATGCCGCGCCCCATGCGCTGGACCGTGAGCGCACCCAGTTCCAGGTAGTGCCGGTTGACATCCGTAATCTCCAGCTCACCGCGCGCGGAGGGTGTGATGCCCTTCGCCACTTCCACCACCGAATCGTCGTAGAAGTACAGGCCGGTCACGGCAAAGTGACTGCGGGGCGATTCTGGTTTCTCTTCGATGGATACTGCTTTCCCGTAGTCATCGAATGCCACGACGCCGAATGCTTCCGGGTTACTGACCGGATAGGCGAACACGCTGGCGCCATCGTCCTGACGATTGGCGTCCATGAGCTGTTGCTCGAGCCCATGGCCAAAAAACAGGTTGTCACCCAGGATCAGGGCGCTGGGGTTACCGTCGAGGAAGCGTTCGCCGATCAGGAAGGCCTGGGCCAGGCCGTCCGGCGAGGGCTGCACCGCATAGCTCAGGTTGAGCCCCCACTGATGGCCATCGCCGAGCATCTGCTGGAAACGGCCCGTGTCATCCGGCGTGGAAATCACGAGTATGTCGGTCAGCCCCGCGAGCATGAGCGTGGTCAGCGGGTAGTAAATCATCGGCTTGTCGTAGACCGGCAGCAACTGTTTGCAGACGCCGAGCGTTACCGGATGCAGGCGTGTGCCAGATCCGCCGGCCAGGATAATGCCCTTGCGTCCCCGGCCGCTCATGCTGCGCCTCCGAGGCGTTCCAGCTGGTAACGCCCATCGAGCACCATGCTCCACCAGGGCTTGTTCCTGAGATACCATTCGACGGTTTTGCGCAAGCCGGAGCTAAAGTCTTCCCGGGGCTTCCAGCCCAGTTCGCGGTGAATTTTGCCTGCGTCGATCGCGTAGCGCGTATCGTGGCCCGGACGGTCATCAACGAACTGGATTAGGTCCTCATACTGCGCCACACCCGCCGGCTTTTCTGGCTGCAGTTCCTCGAGGAGTGCACAAATGGCCTTGACGACCTCCAGGTTGCGGGCCTCGTTCCAGCCGCCGATGTTGTAGGTTTCTCCAGCGACACCGGTGTCGAGTACACAGGCCAGGGCGCGCGCATGGTCCTCAACATAGAGCCAGTCCCGCACCTGGCTGCCGTCACCGTACACGGGCAGAGGCTTGCCCCGAACCGCGTTCAGGATCATGTGCGGAATCAGTTTTTCCGGAAACTGGCAGGGACCGTAGTTATTGGAACAGTTGGTCACCAGGACCGGCAATCCAAAGGTCCGTCCCCAGGCGCGCACCAGGTGATCCGAGCCGGCCTTGGTGGCCGCATAAGGTGAACTCGGCGCATAAGGCGTGCCCTCCTGAAAGAGGTCATCGCCGCCCTCCAGGTCACCGTAGACCTCATCGGTAGACACATGCAGAAATCGAAAGTGGTCCGGGCCGGGGCCGTCGCGCCACGCACGGGCCGCCTCGAGCAGCTGGTAGGTGCCGACCAGGTTGGTCTGGACAAAATCGTCCGGGCCGTCGATCGAGCGGTCGACGTGACTTTCTGCCGCCAGGTGCATGACGGCATCGGGGCGGTGCTTATGGAAAACATCGCGCAGGGCCTGGGCGTCGCGGATGTCGACCTGTTCGAACGCATAGCGGGGTGAGGTGGCGACCGAAGCCAGGGAGGCCAGGTTTCCCGCATAGGTCAGCGCGTCCAGGTTAATGACGTTGGCGTCGCTGTCGTTGATGAGGTGCCGAACCAGCGCAGAGCCGATAAAACCTGCGCCGCCGGTAACAAGAATGTTCATGGCTGGAGTTCCTGCGGTTCTCAGCGCCCATGCGCCTGAAAGCCGGCATTATAGTGGTATCGCGCTCTTGGGATGACTTCAGAAATCAGGGTGAATTCTGCAACAATCCCTCGGCGCGGGCTGAGCGCGTTTCCCGTTTTGTACAGTCTCGCTCGTTGTCCACGAGCGGGATGCGACGAATCCCGGTGACACACTGGTAGTGCGCAGAAAGGGGGGTCGGTCCACTGACCTTCGCGCCGCGATGACCTCGTCGAACGGTGACCGGACCGCTGTACTGAATAATTTTTTCCAGCGCGTAGCGATTCTTGCCCACCAACAGGATGTCTCCGTCCCTGAACCGGTCAGCAAAGGCGCCAAGCTCAGCGTCTGCGCGCCAGGCGAAAGCATTGAACCGGTTGTTGGCGATTTCTTCCCAACGCCCCTTTTGCAGGGCGGCAACGCCGACCAGGAACACGAGTCCCACGAGGGCGCCGCCTTCCAGAACGGGGCGCAAGCGACGAGGGAGACGACGTTCGAGCCGGGCGACGGCATAGCTGGTCACGGCCACCGCAAAAGGCATGAAAGGCTCGAGGTACATCACCCGCAGCGGCTGGATCGGGCGAATGGGTGAAATGCTGACCACGGCGAAGGTGATGGCAACGGCATAGGCCCCGCCCGCAAGAACGCACAGCACCAGGAAATCCGGCGCGTTGCGAAGTGTGCGTTGCCGGAAGAGTCCGTAGGCGACGGTGGCCGCGAAGCCGATGGCCATAGCGAGGCTGAACAGGGGCAGCTCCAGCCATCGTGTCAAGAGATCGAGCGCCGTATGGGTCTTAAAGCGGGTCATGACCTGATCCATGTGGTTGGTGCTGGACAGGGCTTGCAGGCGGCCCCCGCTCAGGGCGTCACTGGAAAGCGCATTGAAGAACACGGTTTCCAACCCGATGAGGACCGCCATGAACACGATGAGGCCCAGCGCCTGCGGCCAGCGCCGCTCGAACACCAGCAACCATGCAACCCCGGCGGCGAAAAAGCTGAGATAGGTGCTGTGCGCGCCATAGGCGCAGAAGAACAGCGCTGCTACCAGCACTGTCCTGGGCCAGGTGGTGGGTCCGGGCCGCGCCAGCACGGTGAGGGCCAGCAGGGTGTAGGCCACGCCGAACGGGGGATTCAGCAGCTGTCCGGTGTGGGTCAGCGCAACCGGTTCAAGAAACAGTAATGCCAACAGCATCAATTGCTGCCGACGATCAAGGTGAGGGCTCAGTCCCCGCCAGATGAGCGCGCCGATCAGTGCGAAGGCCAGCAGTGGAAGCACGTACAGGCCGGCGTAGTGAAAACGGGTTACCCCGGTGACGACAACCTGGGGTAACACTTCGGACCAGCGCAAGGTGTGCTGATTGTTCAGAAGCGGAGCCAGGCCCTCGCCGCGGACGATCTTCGCCGCTGCTTCATATTTGAACGCTGCATCGACATGTTCAATGGGAAAGGTCACCAGGCTGCGCGCGAGAAAGAGTGCCGCGAGCACGGTCAGGAAGGGCAGCAGGCCCGGTGGGGCCGCGATGGGCTGTTTCGTAATCATGGCCTGTCGCTTGGGCGGTCCGGGAAGGCGCGTTCGCTGCTTAGTGCGATGCGTTTTTCGACGCCCCCTGCTGGACCCTGCGTTGTGGTGCTGCTAGCGTGCACGCCTGCTTTCCGAAGCCGCCAAGCCGCGTAGTGTGTCGCCAATGGAGAAGAATCGCAAAGTCCTGGTTACCGGTGGCACGGGCTACATCGGCTCCCATGCCTGCGTGGCCCTGATCGATGCGGGTTACGTCCCCGTTGTCGTGGACAATCTGATCAACAGCAGCGCCCTGGTACTCGATCGGATCGAGGCGATTACCAGTCACCGTCCCGCCTTCACCGAGGGCGATATCCGCGACGGAGAACTCCTGGCGGCACTTTTACAGAGCCATCGACCAGCGGCCGTGATGCACTTCGCTGGCCTCAAGGCCGTGGGAGAGTCTGTAGAGCAGCCGGAGCGCTATGAGGAGAACAACGTCGGAGGGACGCGTTGCCTTCTTGAGGCCATGGAGCGTTCGGGCGTGCACCGCCTGGTTTTTTCATCCTCAGCGACCGTCTATGGTGATCCGGATGCGGTGCCGATTCCCGAGAGCGCAGCCCGCCGCGCCATGAATCCCTATGGGCAGAACAAGCTCGATATCGAACGGATGCTTGAAGCGCAAAGCGCCGCGCATCCGGCCTGGAACATCGCCTGCCTGCGTTACTTCAATCCGGTGGGCGCGCACCCGAGCGGCCTCATGGGGGAAGACCCAGCGGGTGTGCCCAACAACCTGATGCCGTTCATTGCCCAGGTCGCGGTGGGTCGCCGCGAGCGGTTACAGGTGTTCGGTGCTGACTATCCGACGCCGGACGGGACGGGGGTGCGTGACTATATCCATGTGCTTGACCTGGTGGATGGGCATGTCGCCATGCTGCGCCACCTTGAACATCATCAGGGGTGCTTTGCCGTAAATCTCGGGGCCGGTCGGGGCGTATCGGTGCTGGAACTGGTCAAGGCCTTTGAGCAGGCCAGCGGTCGAGCCATCCCATTTAACGTCGTCAACCGGCGTCCCGGGGACATCGCCGCATGCTGGGCCGACGCAACGCTGGCCCACACATTGCTGGGCTGGTCCACACGACGGGATGTCGAGACCATGTGCCGTGATACCTGGAACTGGCAGCAGCGAAACCCCGACGGCTATGGCCCCGGTTGATCGGGCGCCATCTCGACCATTGCCTCGAGACCCAGGGTCCTCACGGGGGCCATGACACGCTGAATTTCCTGCTCCGTTAGCGCTTCGCGCCAGGCATTGGCCACGCGCATGCCGTCCTTGCGCGTACTGCCAGGATCGTCACGATGTGTCGCGGCTGGTTCCGGTGCCTTGACCGTGAGCCCAAGGGCCTCTGACAGCCTCAGGAAACCGTTTTCCGGCTCCAGGCAGAGCTGCTCGTAGGACACAAAAGACCAGGGCGAGGCAGTGGTTTCCGACTGGCGTTTTAACACAAGGTGGGTGGCGGCCCAAAGCGCACCCAAGGCTGCCAGTGGATCGGAAAGCGACGCTACCAGGCAATCACTGTGGCTTGACAGGTGATCGCGAAGCAGGCGTTTTTGTCGGAGCAATCGTTCCAGGGGCATTGGCCAGCCCAGGAGGCGCACGCTATGCACAAAACCACAGGGATGCCGAGTGAGCACAACGATTCGACAGTTCTCCCGTTCGGCGAGCCACCCGGCGAGCAGGCAGGCCGTGGGATCTTTGAGCACCAGGGTGCCTCGGCGTCTGATCGTGGGTGCTGCGTAGCCCCGATAGAGGCCTCGCAGGTACTGTTTTGCTGACTGTCTGCCGGCGAAGGCACGATCCGCAGCGTACCGAATTCGAGGCGGCCCTTCCGTGCCCGGCGGCTGGTACTGGAGCGGCGCAAGCTTGCCCTTGAGCGCCGGAACCCAGTCGGCGTTGAACGATTCGTAGCGATAGCGCACGTTGGGTAAACGCGCAACGCACTGACCCACCCAGGAGGATCCGCAGCGCGGTAATCCCGTAATCAGGATCGGCGCGTCGGGCGCCTTCGGATCAGCATCAGTGGTTGGGGCCATCACGGCGGGCATGATAGCGCTAGTGCGAAGGAAAAACGTCCAACCGTTGCATCAAGCGGCTGAGGTACCATGCAGGGCAGGGTTGGACGGTTCGCGGTTCACCTACTCAAGTGCAACAGGCCACACCGGGACCCGGCATGCCGCCGATCAATATCAGCAACCGAGAGACCTTTATCTTCGCCATCCTGGTGCTGTTTGCGGGCAAGCTGCTGACCCGCAGGGTGAATTACCTGAGGCGGAACAACATCCCAGAGCCGGTGACCGGTGGCGTCCTCGCGGCCCTGGTGGCCTGGCTGCTCTGGGCCATTTTCGACCTTGAATTTCGCTTTCAGATGGACACGCGTGATCTGCTCCTGGTGGTGTTCTTCACGACCATTGGCCTGTCCTCGCGGCTGGAAACCCTGCGCCGGGGCGGCAGGTACCTGGCAATCATGCTCGCGCTCGCGGTCGGCTACCTGTTCATACAAAACTTCGTGGGCATTGGCGTGGCTGTCGCTATGGGCTATCCCAGCCAGGCCGGTGTCATGGTGGGCTCCATAGCGCTGTCGGGCGGGCATGGAACGGCCATCGCCTGGGCCCCCGTGTTGCGCGATCAGGCTGACCTGCAGCTGGCGCTCGAAGTCGGTCTGTCGACGGCCACCTTCGGCCTGATCCTCGGTGGGCTGATCGGTGGGCCCATCGCCGGCTGGTTGATTCGTCGACACGACCTGAGGGGCGAGGGCGTCGACGGGATCACGGTCGGCTTTCGACACGGCGAGCACGAGCGGATAGAGGTGGACCACATGCTGATTACCCTGCTGGCCATCGCCGTCAGCATGGAGCTGGGTTACCAGCTCCATGAGCTGATGGCGGTCCGGGGATTCAATATGCCCGCTTTTGTGCCATGCCTGGTGGTGGCGATCGCCCTGACGAACACGGTTCCCAAGCTGTTTCCTAGCCTTCCCTGGTGGCCGACGGACACGCGCACGCTGGCACTGGTATCTGACATTAGCCTGAGCCTGTTTCTCGCCATGTCCCTCATGTCGCTCAAGCTCTGGACCATGGCAAGTGTCGCCGGACCGCTGGCGCTCGTGCTGATCTGTCAGCTCCTCGCGGTGCTTACGTTCTGTGTCTTTGTTGTTTATCGTTTCATGGGACGCGACTACGAAGCGGCGGTGATAGCGGCTGGCTACTCGGGTTTCGCCATGGGCGCCACGCCGACGGCCATGGCCAATATGACGGCGGTGTCCAAGCAATATGGCGCCGCGCCGCGTGCCTTCCTGATCATTCCCCTGATCGGTGCCTTTTTTATCGATGTGTCGAACGCATTCGTGATTCGAACCCTGCTCGAATGGCTGGCATAAAAAAGGCCGGGAAGCCCCGGCCTTTCAATGACGTCTGGCTGTGGACGATCAGGCTGCCTTGTTGGCGTCCCGTTCGCGCAGGAAGCTCAGCATCGTGTCGACGTCGCTGACTTCGAACGGGTCCGTGGCACAGTTGTCTTCCTTACCGTCCTCTACGAACATTTCCACGACCTCGCCGTTTTCAACGAGCATGGAGTAGCGCCAGGAGCGCAGGCCGAAGCCCAGGTTGTCCTTGCGCACGAGCATGCCCATGGCGCGGGAGAAATCACCGCTGCCGTCCGGCAGCAGCTTGACCTTCTCGACGCCCTGGTGCTGGCCCCACTGGAACATGGTGAACGCGTCGTTGACGCTCAGGCAGTACACTTCGTCGACGCCTAGCTCCTTGAGCGCTTCGTAGTTGGCCTCGAAACCCGGCAGGTGCGTGCTGGAGCAGGTCGGGGTGAAGGCGCCTGGGAGGGCGAAGACGACGACGCGCTTGCCATCGAAGAGGTCAGCGCTGGTGACGTCTTGCCAACGGAACGGGTTCGGGCCTTCCACGCTTTCGTCGCGGACCCGCGTTTTGAACGTAACGTTCGGTACGAGCTGCTTCATGATGATACTCCTCGGTTCAAAGTTAACCAGCGCGCTCGGGATTCCCGGGCACGCAGGGTGTAAACAGGTTTGGGTTTGGGGTCGAGCCGGTCCGCTTCTGCGGTGACCCCTGCTTTATTTGTTCCTAATTATCTCAAAGGTCTATCGATAATCGCAATCGATTATCTAAATGAATGCGATAGATAATAATAATCATGAATTTTAAGGTTCCCCGCCCATCGGCCGTCGCGCCGGATTTGCCGCTCTGTGAGCTGCATCTACACCTTGACGGTTCGGTGCGCCTCGAGACCATTATCGACCTCGCGCATCAGCACGGACTTACCCTGCCGACCTACGAGGCGGAGGCGCTGGCACCCTACGTGCACATTGATGGTTCAGCGCCGGGGCTGCTCGCCTTTCTCGAGCGGTTTCGGTATCTGATCGAAATCCTGGTTGATACGGAAGCCTGTCGTCGCGTCGCCTTTGAGAATGTCGAAGATGCGGCACGGGAAGGCATCGACCACGTGGAGCTGCGCTTCAGTCCCTGGTTCATGGCAGAGCGGCATGGTCTCGCTCCCGATGCGGTGGTTGAGGCCTGCATCGACGGTGCCCGCGCTGGTGCCGAGGCCTTCGGATGCAGCGTTGGACTGATCGGTATCCTCAGTCGCACCTATGGCCCGGAAGTTTGTCAGCAGGAACTCGAGGCGCTGCTGCGCTACCGCGACGGGCTGGTCGCGGTCGATCTGGCTGGCTACGAAGCCGGATTCCCGGCAGCACTGTTCACGGCGCACTTTCGACAGGTTCGTGACGCGGGGCTGGGCGTCACCGTGCATGCGGGCGAGGCGGCAGGGCCCGAGAGTGTCTGGTCCGCCCTGCGGGATCTCGGCGCGACACGCATTGGCCATGGATTTCGTTCGGCAGAGGATGCTGCCCTGGTGACCTACCTGGCAGAGCAGGGCGTGGGCCTGGAGTGCTGTCCCACCTCCAACTTGCATACGAGCACGGTGCCCGATTACCCCTCCCATCCGATTCGTCGACTAGCGGAGGCCGGTGTGACCTTTTGCCTGAATACTGACGATCCGGGCATCAGCGCGATTGATTTGCCCCACGAGTACGAGATTGCAGGCCCGGCCATTGGCTTGAGCCCCGAGGTGCTGCGGAAGGCCCAGGCGGATTCCCTGGCCATGGCTTTTTTGAGCGAATCGGAAAAGCAGGCGCTGAGGGCGCGCAAACGTTCAGAAGCGGGTCAGGCATGACGACGCTTCCCGGAGCGCGGCTCAGAGACGGAAAAGCGGCAGTGTAGGTCGCTGAAGCCAGTTGTCGCTACTCCAGCTGCTGGCGGCGTCGGACGTGTGGAAGGTGAGCGCACGACGGCTGTTGGCCGAGTGATTGTGCGACGAGGCATGGGGCAGGTGATCGCTGAACAGCACCAGTGTGCCTTCGGGCACCTCGACCGCATGACCCTCGCCGTCTTCGGGCCAGGGCATGGCATCGAGCGTTTCCAGGGTCCCGCATCGCTGCGCCCAGTCCACGCGGTAGCGCTCCCGTAAGGGGGATTGGTGTTGACCCGGCGCCACCAGCAGGCACCCGTTGTCGAGCGTGGCGTCTTCGAGGGCCAACCACACGCCGATTACACTGGCGGGGGCCGTGTGCAGATAGCTCGCATCCTGGTGCCAGCGAACGGCACCACCAATGCCCGGCTGCTTGAAGATCACCATGCTTTGCCACAGGGTCGGACGCTCCTGCCCGAGGGTGCGAAGCGTGTCGCCGATCCGCGGATCGCGTGCCAGCGCGCCGATCTCGGGCATGTGGTCGTGCAAAGCGTGACCGATCTTATTGATGGCAAGCGGTAGTGGGCGGGTCAGCGTGCCTGCGTCGTCGAGTGCGTCTTCTTCAAGAAAGTACTCGACCCGTTCGGCAGAACGAAAGAACACCTCATCCCGACCCTGATCACGATCCTCCGTAGAAAAAACCGATCGATGTGCGCTCTGATCAAAGCGGTCGAGCGTTGTATCGATAGCGCGATGGATCGCTGCGAGCGCTGCGCTGTCGAACAGCCGCTCCACCACAAGAAACCCCTGATCATGAAACGCACTGGCTTGTTGCTCGGTGATCATCATTTCGCACGTCATCGTTCAGTCATCACGTCGCGCTATCGTAGCAGCCCTCAGTCCATCGGTACCGCTTCCGACAGGTCCGATGGCCACACAGTCTTTTAAGGTCTTTCTCTGAGCCTTCGCCGCCCCTGCGCTCGCAGATGGGCGGCGTTTTTTATGAGGGACGGCGACCCATAAGCCTGATCGCGAAGCTGGCGGCGGGTTGACCGAGCCGCCTCGCGACCGGGAGCTTTGCTATCATGCCCGTCAAGGGGGGTTGGGAGGACCATGAATGTGGGCCGCTGGCTAAAAAGAAGCGCGATCGCGATGCTGACCATCGTCTGGCTGGCATCCGCGTGGATTTATCTATCCAGCATGCGCATTCTCGATACGCAGCACGTACCTGACCTGCGCAACCTGTCATCGGTTACCGATCCCGAAAGGCTGGCGGAGGGCGAGCGCCTCGCCAGGGTTTATGGCTGTGCTGACGCCTGTCACGGCGATCGCATGCAGGGCCAGGTGATCTACAGCCACCCCCTGAATGGACGCATGGTTGCACCCAACCTTACTCAGGCCGCCCAGCAGTACACGCTTCCCGAACTCGAGGCCATTGCCCGCCAGGGCATTCGTCCTGACGGTACTTCGGTATTCGGCATGCCCTCCTCTTCGCTCGCCGCCATGACCGACCGCGACCTCAGCGCGGTGCTCGGCTTCATTCGTGAGCAGCCGGCGCAGGTCAATGTTCCCGGCGAGAATGACTACGGCCTGCTGACCCGGTACCGGATCGTTACGGGTGCGTTGCCGGCGCAGGCGGCGGTCCAGGTTCAGCAGCCCTGGCGGGAAACCTTTCGTGACAATGAGGCGCGTTTGGGCGAGTACCTGGCGACCGTGGCCTGTTCGCAGTGCCACGGCATGGATCTTGAAGGTCGACCTGGTGGCGCGCCATCACTCGACAAGATGCACGACTACGATCGCTTTGAGTTTGTGGCGTTGATGGAGCGGGGCATGGCGCCTGGCGAGCGCAGCCTGGGCCTGATGACGGAAACGGCCAGGAAGCGATTTGCCCATCTCACGGAAGAAGAAGTGGACGCACTCTACGTCTATCTCAAAACCCGTCGCTGAGCCGGGTCTGCTGGTTAAAAATATGTTATAAATGCGGCCGCTGAAGTGCGGCCTATAACAGGAACGGACCTCGCGCTCGATGAGGCCGGATCACCAGGAATTTGTCACTAATCGTCCCGCACGCCCCCAGGCAGCCCGAGTGATCGCAGGGCTCAACTCTGGCTGCCCAACCCAAGCCACAGGCAGGACCATGAACACCAAAAAATCCCACACCCTGATGTACACCGCCATCGCTGCGGCGCTTGCCATGAGCGTCTCACCGGCCATGGCCCAGGACGAAGACGCCATGAGCAATGCGCTCGAGGAAGTCATCGTCACCGCGACACGCCGTGAGGAGAGCCTCCAGGACGTGCCGATTTCCGTCGCCACGCTGTCCGGCGAGCGCTTCGATACGCTGTTCAACGGCGGTGAAGACGTGCTGGCGCTGTCCGGACGCGTGCCCGGCTTCTACGCGGAATCCTCGAACGGACGGGCCGCTCCGCGCTTCTACATTCGTGGCCTTGGCAACATCGACTTCGACCTCGGCGCCTCCCAGCCCGTGTCCTTCATCATGGACGACGTGGTGCTGGAAAACGTGGTGCTGAAAAGCTTCCCGCTGTTCGACGTCGAGCAGGTGGAAATCATTCGCGGCCCCCAGGGCACGCTCTTCGGTCGTAATACGACTGCCGGTATCGTCAAGATCAACACGCGCAAGCCGACGGAAGAGACCAACGGCTTCGTGCGTGGCTCCATCGGGACCTACACGACCGCTGACGTCGAGGCTGCCGTGGG
>JBCDHO010000033.1:0-12704 GCA_038749855.1 Pseudomonadota bacterium | reverse complement strand
GCTCGCGGTCGTCCACGCGCCACCGCACGGACGCAGAAAATACCAACCACTTGCGGACGTCCGTGACCATGCGCGGCCCGCGCCCGTCGTATTCGGCCCAGCCATACCCGCCCCGGAACCGATCGATGATGTCGCGCACCTGGAGAAACTTCTGCTCGGAATACTGGGCGTCCTCCGAGCCGGTGATGGTGCCTTCGGTGCAGGCGCGCAACTTCTGTTGAAAATCGCGCACGTCGACATCGGTAGTGGTTTCCGCCAGCAGGCGAATGTAGCGGCCGCGCTCGTAGTCGATGCCGTGCAGCGAGCGATTGATGATCTCGATACGCTCCCGGATCTGTTCGCGCTCGCGGTGCAGCAGAGCCTGGAACCCGGCCACCTCGCGGATGGTGTTTTCATTGAGCAGTTCCTTGAAGCGCTGTTCGAAGCGCGGCAGATCGTCGCTCTGCAGCGTGTCGAGCAGCCGGCGGTACTCATCGGCGGCTGCGACGCTGACGTCGGCCTCGAGCGCTTCCTGCGGCCAGTTATGATGAAAATTCTGCATACCCTTGACGATGCGATCGTTCAGCCGTCCGATCGCTTTGTCTTCGCTGTCGATACGCGCCGTCAGCCAGGCCCGGAATTCACGCTGGCGCGCATCGATCCCATTGAGTTTGACCGGCTGATCGCCGAGGGCCGCAGCGCGCTGCTCGGCCAGCTGTTCGAACCAGTGGTGGCGCTCGGTCTCGTCCAGTTCAGCGACCAGGGTTTCAGCCTCGACCCGGGCTTCCCCGGCGTTTCGTAGACGCTCTTCAACGGTGTATAGCGCCTTCTGGCGACGCTCGAGCTGGGTTTCAGTCTCCGCGTGGCGCTTTTCCTGCGCTGCGAGTTGCTGACGCAGGGTTTTGAGGATGTCCGACTCGTCGCGCAGGGCGCGGCATTCGGCCTCCAGCTCACTGATCCGGCTCGCCAGCTCGGGCCAGTTGAGCCGCTGAAAGTCGGTGAACATCTCGAGCCGGCTGGTGTCGGTCAGGTGCTGGCCCAGGGACTTGAGTGCGGCATCGATCCTGGCAATGCTTTCGGCGGAAGCCTGTATGCGTTTCTCCAGGGCTATGCGCTGCTCGTCAAGGGCGCGAATCTTGTCCTCATTGCTCCAACCGAGCACATAACGAGTCCGGTCATCGATGGCGTGGCGATCGTCCTTTTCGTGGCGCACACCACCGGTCTTGATCTGACCGGCCTGGGTGATGGCGCGCTGCTCGCGCCGGAAACGATCCATATCGCTGCAGCAGACATGATCGAAGCGCCGGTACAACTCCTGCTCCAGCCAGGCGTAGAAGCCGCTGTCGGTGCGAATATCCAGCTTGCGGCTCAGAGCGTCCGGATGCGGCTGGGCCAGAGGGGCCGAGCGCGCCTCGCGCATGCGATAGTAGACCAGCCGGCCGCGCAGGCGCGTGGCGTCGACCCATTCGGCAACGGACCGGTAGTGCTCATCGGGCACCAGCATGGACAACGCAAAACTGTGCAGCAGTCGCTCGATGGCGCCCTCCCAGTCGAGCTCGTCCTCGCGCACTTGAATCAGCTCGCCAGCAAACGGCAGCTCCTCGGGCTCGAGATTGAGCGCCTGACACAGCTTGTCGCGCAGCGCTAGCATGGCCGCCGGCAGCTTGGAACGACGGGCCCTCAGCGAGGCCAGCTCATGCTCGATCTCCTCGTGCTGCCCGCGCAGTTCCTTCATGGTGACAAACTGTTCGGTGCGCTCGTTCTGGCACGCGGCCTGGCGCGTTTCCGTTTGCTCGCGCAGGGCGCCCAGGGCCGCCTGATTGTCACGGAAGCGGTCAGCATCGCGCGCGTCGGGCAGTTCCAAAGCGGTGGCCAGCTCGCGATAGCGATCGGCCTCGCGCTTGCGCTCAGCTTTCTCGGCCTGGTGCCGCTCGATCTGTTCCATGACGCGCTCGAGTCGATCGCCGCCGTTGTCGGCAATCGCCTGGCGCAGGTCATCGCGCTGGCGTCGCTGTTCCGTGCGGGCGCGCTTGAGCTTTTCGACCCGCTCCTGCAGTTTCGCCCCCTCGCGATTCAGGTCCTCGAGGCGCTGGTCGAGCAAGTCGATCTTGAGCTTGGCAAACCAGGGCGTGAGCGCATCGCGGCAACCGCGCAGTTGAGCGGTCTGCTGGCTGCGCGCGGCGTGGTCGTCCGCATCGGCGACAATCGGCGTCAGGGCGTCGATCTGGTCGCGGGCTTTGAGCACAGCCTCGTGGGCGCGGTTGAGGTCGTCGAAATGGCGGATCAGCTCGTCGATGCGCTGCGCCGTTTCGGCGGCCTGAAGCATGTGTTCGCGAACAAACTCGGTGAGGTTGCCCACCGATTTCATCGATACGGTCTGATTGAACAGCTCCAGCGCCTGTTCGCTGCTGATGCCCAGCTTGCGCCGTAGACTCGAACCGTAGGACGGAAACGCGGTGTGCAGTTCGACATGATCAAGCGCTCGCAAGCGCTTGCGCAGGTCCTTCAGATCGCTACCGAAGCCGGAAAACTGCTCGGCGATCGACAGCGGACGGTCGGCGACCACGTAAAAGCGATCGGGCTGACCGCGAGCGTCGGATATCCAGAACACCTGGGCCAGCGTGACGTGGCGATCGAAGCCCTCGTTGTAAAAGTGGCCGAGGATGACCGAGTAGCTGTTGTGGTCGCGCAGCGCGACCGGGCGGGCCGACAGACCGCTGTCACCGCGCTCGGACTTGTAGTGGCCGAGGACGTAGGAACGCAGCGAGCGCTCGCGCGCCTCAGCGCCAGCGGCCTTGTTGTAGGTAATGCGCTGGGCCGGCACCAGCAGGGTCGTCACGGCATCGACCAGCGTGGACTTGCCCGAGCCGATATCGCCGGTGACCAGGCAGTTGGCCCCATTCGTGGTCAGTTGCCAGACGCTGCGATCGAAGGTGCCCCAGTTGAGCAGTTCAACGCGATGCAAGCGGTAGCCGGCACGGCCATCGTCGGTGGCGAAGTCAAGTGCCAGTCCTTCCATCTCAGCCCTCGGCCGCGTGCTTGGCGTACTCACCAAGGCGTGCATCGAATTCACTGAGCCATTGGGCATCAACGTAGGCTTTGAGAATGCGGCGCACCTCGTACTGACCGTCCTCGCCCCGGAGCTTGCGCAGAAAACCCATCTCCACGGCTTTGTTGATGTCCATGCCGACGCGATCGATCAGCTTGGCCTCGTTCGCCGACTCAGGCAGGAACAGGCGCACCAGGTCGGCGATCTCATCGCGCGACAGGATCAGCCGCACGTCACCGCCCCCGGCGTCGTGTTCAGCCAGTTTCTTTCGCAGCAGGGCCAGCAGCAGACTCACCGGATAGCTCAGTTGGCGTCGGGCCATGAGGCGCGGGAGTTCGGTCTCATTCGAGTAGCCGGGTCGCTGGCGCAGAAAGGCATAGCCCTCGGCCTCATCCACCGTCAGCTTCAGGCCAAGCGTGGCCACATAGTCGGCGATGGCGGCCTGGCGCTCGAGAAGGTTCTGCCAGTTCTCATGATTCTGATCGGCGTAGACCACGCCCTTGAACAGAGCGACCAGCGGCAGCGACAGCGAAAAATGGGGATCGGGTCCGGCCTCGGTCATCGCGAAAATACTACCAGAGGCACCCGCGCCTGACGCCGGAGGCCGTCGCTCTGAGTCCAGGTCAGCGTCTCGCTGGCCTGATCATCAATCACACTGCTTGCATCATCGTCGGCAATGGCCAGGTAGGTGACGATTTCGGCCAGACCCTGCTCCAGCGGTTGCATGACGATCAGTTCAGCCAGACTGATCTGGTCACGATCCTGCAGGCTCCGGCGGATGTGAGCCTCCAGCCCCGGACGGTCGACATGGGTTTGATCGAACAGGGCCTCGGTGTCGATGAGTCGATCGTCGGCGAGCATCACATCACCATGGATGTCCGGGCGCAGCGGGACGCTGAACAACGGCCGATCCATGACCAACTGAAATTCCGGAACCGGTATGTCGAGTCGCATGTCGAGCTGACCCGGCGGGTCCTCGCGCACGGTGACAGCTTTGCGCTCCAGGCTGCGGATCAGCTCCATGATGCGCCGGTTCTCCAGCCAGGCCTGATCGTCGAGAAAGCGGCGCAGCTGCTCCGACAGCCGGGCGACCGTGCGCTGCGTCACCTCACCCGCTTCCAGCCAATCGTAGTGAATGCGCTTGACGCGGCGGTCCGGCTTGAGCTCGCGGACCGCGTGGAGCTCGAAGATCCGTTCGAGCAATTGACTCAATTCTTCCTGCCGGGCCGGCGACATCAGAAAATCCCAAAAAGCCCGGAAGCTGCGGCCCTGGTCGGAGTCGGCGATGCTGTCGTGTTCGCCGAACACCTCTTCAAGCACCTCTCCCTTCCCGCCCTCGAAAAAGGTGATGCGCTCGCGAACCTGACGGTCGAGCTGGCGGAAATTGTGCTCGACCTGGCGGAAGTCTGCGAGCAGGGCGCTGGCCGTATCGACCATCTGCAAGAAGCGCTCCTTGAGCTGCGTGTCGTCCATCAAGGACAACTCGCCGCCGCGTATGCGCTTGATCTCGGCGTCAATGGTGTCTCGTTTGACCTGCAGCTCAGCGATGCGGGCTGCTGGGTCGGTTTCGGTGCCGGTTACGATCTGCTGCAACAGGTTGAACACCGTCATCAAGCGCGATTCGGCACCGACAAACTGCGGCTGCTCGAGCTCGTCCAGCCAGCGGATGGCGTTTTCGGCCGCCGGCGTCAGATCGTAGTGGGCTTCGTCACTATCGGTCGTGTAATAGCGTCGTAGCCAGGCCCGGCGATCCTCCGCCCAGTCCTTCAGGTAGGCCAGCGCAGGTCGGGGGAACGCGTCTTCTCCGTGGACTTCGCGCAGGCCCGCCAGGTGGTCATCGAGTTGGCTGCTCAGCTCGCCTTCGGTTACGGCTCGGACGTTCGACTCGATGAAGCAGCGGTACAGGAAACTGACGATCATTGGCGAGTGATCGGCCAGCAGCAGCCGCCACCCACCGTGCACGTCCCGCAGATTGCGCAGCGTATCGAAGTCCATACCGGCATTCTATGCGCACCGCGGCTCGAGTCTACCCGCGAATCTGCGGGTGGCCGTCAACAGTTCTTTGGTCGGTCAGCGGTCAGAGTGGGGGTCAGCGTTGAGTCCCCGGGAGTGGTGTAAGTGATCTTCAAGACGAGTCCTTCAACCAAGCGCAGTGCTGGGCTGCAGATTTGAGTGCGGTGGTCATCGCCTTGGTTGTTAACGCTGATACTGCTCGAAATCAACTCAGCTGCCTGGAGAAGAAAGACGCCTATAACCTCGAGCAGCAGCACCTCATGCTGAGCCATGAAGGCACTCATCTTCGGTGTAACGATCTGCAGGGGCTGCTAATCGCTCGGCCGATCCGCGCAATCTCCCACATCAGAGGTGGCTCTGATCTAGGGGTACGGTCAGTCTGTTGCCGAGAGGCACGCGACCGTTCCGAGAAATTCATGATCTGAAGCATTGCGGTCATTGTGCTTTGAAGTAGACAATGATCATCAAGCGGTGTCAGGCTGGAACAGATTTCGGGGCAGCCGGCCGAACAAACCCGTTGCACCTCCGAACCGCCGTGCAGCCGTGCAGCCGCCAAGCGGAACCTGCCAGGGCAAGAACATTGGAAAAACGCAAACACGCAAAAGCGGAACAGCAGCGACAGTTTTTGGAGCAACTCGTGGCCAGGCTGTCCGACGAGCACCCTTCGTTTTACTACCTGCCCACCGTCGAAATGGCGGTCGCCATCGAGAACCACATCAGGGACCGGGCAAACCTCACGACCACCGAGCGCGAACTCTTGGCGGGACTTGATCGCCGCGATATCCAGCTCTTACTGAGCTTTCACAATAAACCGGGCGCCAGCTAGGCAAGGTCACCCATCTTCCAGTGATTCTCCTGATGACGCCGGGTCCGGCGCCTGCTTACCGAGTACCTTGAAGGCGTACTCGCCCTGCCATCCCGTGTTGAAGAAGTGAACGATCAGCACCATTGCGAGCGCTTCGAGGTGACGGGCGTGCTCGATGCCACCGAGATCGATCGGTTCCGGCCAGCCAAGGTCCTGGATCAACGCGGCGGCGGCCCGCTTCGCCACCGGCGCATCACCGCAGATGATCATGTCAGGCACCCCGTCAGAGAAGCTGGGCTTGACCATGTGCGGCGCGCCAACGATGTTGAAGGCTTTGACGACCTGGGCGCCGGGAAGGCGTCGTTGAATGGTCTCACCGGCCGAATCCGAAGGCCCGAGCGCCAGCGTAGGCGCCTGCTCCCCCACTTCGGCTTCAAGAGGATTTGTCGCGTCCAGCAGGGGCTTGCCTTCGAATTCGGCTGAACCGGCCAACTCGATTACCGCATCCACATGCGGCCAGCCGACGGCCAGGAACAGTGCGTCCCCGTGGGCGGCCGACTCACGAAAGGTGCCGACGCTGACACCGCTGCCCTCTCCCTGGAGCCAGGCCTGGATGGCGCCACGTTTCGGGTCACGTGTACCGATCATCACGTCGTAGCCCGCGGCTGCAAGGCCCCCCGCAAGGGTCCGGCCCACTTCGCCCGTGCCAAGGACTCCGATTCGCTTCATGATCTGCTTGCCCCCTGCCCGTCGGTGCGCATTGCATCTGGTACCGGCGTGACGGTTTAGTGCGGATGCATTTCATCCATGGCGCGCAGTACATCGTGCCGGCTAATCTGACCGACGAGCCGCGTTCGCTGCATCACTGGTAGCCGCCGCAACTTGGTTTCCATGAACTTTTCCGCCACATCCAGGACCGAAGCCTCAGCATCGACGGTGACGACATCCGTGGTCATGAATTCGTCGACCCGACCGCCCCAGTCACCGTGGTAGGACGCCGCCAACGATACCTTGAAGCAGTCAATGTCTGACAGCATGCCGACGAGATTTCCCTGGAGATCGAGCACCGGTGCCCCGGAAATACGTCGCTGGACCAGCTTGCTGACCGCATCGAGGATCAGCGTGTCTGGCGTGAAGCTGACGACCTCCCGGGTCATGTAGTCCCGGACCATGATTTTTCTGACCATGTACCTGTACCCCAAACAGTTTCGGCCGGCACGCTTAGGCACCGGCTCAATGAGCCTGCCCCATGGTACCCCGACCGATGCGGGGCGGTGGAACCTCACCGGAATCAACGTTCGCAGCGGCCGGCGTTCTCGCAGAAGCGGCATTTACCATCGACGTTCAGGCCGCCACAGCTGCCCTTGATGGCCGGGCGCCCGGCGATAACCCCGACGGCCATACCGACGACGACCAGGGCCAGGACCAGAAAGGTAATGATGAAGACTTCCATAATGCTTACCTCTTAACCGCCGAAGTCGTCCAGGAGGATGTTCTCGGGCTCCACACCCTGGTCCTCGAGCATTTTCAGAACGGCCGCGTTCATGGCCGGCGGCCCACAGATATAGTACTCGCACTCTTCCGGGGCCGTGTGGTTCTTCAGGTACTCCTCGAAGAGCACACTGTGGATGAAGCCGGTCAGCCCCTCCCAGTTGTCCTCGGGCTGAGGATCGGACAGCGCCACGTACCACTCGAAGTTGTCGAACTGGTCCTGCAGGCCATCGAAGTCCTCGACGTAAAACATCTCCCGCAGGCTGCGCGCGCCGTACCAAAAGGACATCTTGCGTTTCGAGCTCTGGCGCTTGAGCTGGTCGAAGATGTGGGAGCGCATGGGCGCCATGCCGGCGCCACCGCCGATGAAGATCATCTCGTTTTCCGTGTCTTTGGCGAAGAATTCACCGAAGGGACCGGACACGGTGACCTCATCGCCTGGCTTAAGATTGAAGATAAAGGAAGACATCTGCCCCGGCGGAACGTTGTCGCCGGCACCCGGGGGCGGCGTGGCGATACGCACGTTGAGCATCACGATATCGTTTTCCACCGGGTAGTTCGCCATGGAGTAGGCGCGCAGCACCGGAGCGGTTACGTTCGACTGGATCTTCCACAGGTCGAAACGGTCCCAGTCTGGCCGGTATTCATCGGCGACCGCGATGGTGTCGTAGCTCAGGCTGTAGGGCGGGCATTCGATCTGGATGTAGCCGCCAGCCCGGAAATCGATGTGCTCACCGGCCGGCAACTCCAGCACCAGTTCCTTGATGAAGGTCGCTACGTTGTCGTTCGAGCGAACCTTGCAGCGCCATTTCTTGACGCCGAACACTTCTTCCGGAACCTGAATCCTGAGATCCTGCTTTACCGCGACCTGGCAGGCCAGCCGATCCCCCTCGGCCGCTTCCCGCCGCGTGATGTGCGTCCGTTCCGTCGGCAGAATTTCACCGCCGCCCTCATCGATACGCACCCGGCACTGTGCACAGGTCCCGCCACCGCCGCAGGCAGAGGCCACGAATATGCCCGAGTCAGCCAGTGCACCAAGCAGCTTGCCGCCGGCGCCGACCTGGATGGTCTTTTCGCCGTTGATGAGGATGTCGACATCCCCGGTGGCCACCAGCTTCGAGCGGGCCGCCAGAATGACGCCCACGAGCAGCATCACGACCACCGTGAAAAAACCGACCCCGAAAAAAATTTCGATCATGTCTGTTGCCTACCTGAACAATGACCGCCGTCAGCGACCGCGGCTAGAGCTGGATGCCTGAGAAGGCCATAAAGCCGAGGGACATGAGCCCCACGATCATGAAGGTGATGCCGAGGCCCTGCAGACCGTCGGGCACATCGCTGTACTTGAGCTTTTCCCGGATGCCCGCGAGCGCGGTGAGCGCCAGGGCCCAGCCAATGCCGCTTCCGAGGCCATACACCACGCTTTCCCCAAAGCTGTAGTCCCGCTCGACCATGAAAAGGGAGGCGCCAAGGATCGCGCAGTTCACGGTGATGAGGGGCAAAAAGATGCCCAGGGCGTTGTACAGCGAAGGAACATAGCGATCGAGCAGCATCTCGAGAATTTGCACCACCGCGGCAATCACGCCGATGTAGCTGATCAGGCCGAGGAAGCTCAGATCGAGGTCCGGGTAGCCGGCCCAGCTGAGGGCACCCGCCTTGAGGAAGTTCTGGTAAATGAGGTTGTTGATCGGCACGGTTAGCGCGAGTACCACTACGACGGCGATGCCCAGCCCGATGGCCGTTTCCACCTGTTTCGAAATCGCCAGAAAGGTGCACATGCCCAGGAAGAACATGAGCGCGAGGTTTTCAACGAAGATCGCCTTGAGCAGCAGACTGAGTACGTCTTCCATCAGATCACTTCCGTCCGGTGGACCTCGTGAATCTGGTGATCCGGCGCTTCCACCTGCTCCGGTTTCCAGGTACGGATTGCCCATATGCCCAGACCGATGATGAAGAAAGCACTGGGCGCGAGCAGCATCAGGCCGTTGCTCTGGTACCAGCCCCCTTCGGTCGTGAGCGGTAGCAGCTGGATGCCCAGCAGGCTGCCGGAGCCGAACAGCTCCCGGATCGTGCCCACGAAGATCAGCACCAGGCTGTAGCCCAGACCGTTGCCGAGACCATCCAGCATGCTCAGCCGCGGCCCGTTCTTCATGGCGTAGGCCTCGGCGCGGCCCAGCACGATGCAGTTCGTGATGATCAGTCCCACGAACACCGACAGGCGCTTCGCCGTGTCAAAGGCAAATGCCTTGAGCAGCTCGTCGACGACAATCACCAACGAGGCGATGATCGTGATCTGCACGATGATGCGAATGTTTGCGGGGATGTGCAGCCGGATCGAACTGATGGCCACGTTGGAACACACCAGCACCGCCGTGAGCGCCAGGCACATCATCAGCGTGGACTGCAGGGTGGTGGTCACCGCGAGCGCCGAGCAGATCCCCAGGATCTGCAACGTGATCGGGTTGTTGTCCACGAGCGGGTCGAGAAGAACGCGCTTGTCGTCATGATTCATGGTCAGACACCCGTTTCACGAATTCGCTCGAGGAAGGGCCCAAAGCCCGAGTCCCCAAGCCAGTAAGTCACAAGATTGCTGACGCCTTTCCCGGTCAGCGTCGAGCCGGAAATGCCGTCCACCTGGTGTTCGGCACCTGCAGCGCCCGCCGGAACCGCGCCCTTGATGACCCGCAGTTCCGGTGCACCACTCGTGCCGTAGACCTGCTTGTCGACCCAGAGGGCCTGCCAGGCGGGGTTTTCGATTTCCCCACCCAGCCCTGGCGTTTCGCCATGCTCATAGAAGGTAATGCCAGCGACCGTGTTGAGGTCCGAGCGCAGCGACAGGTAGCCGTACATGGTCGACCACAGGCCATAGCCATGGACCGGAATCACGAGCTGATCTAGGTCGCCGCGGTCATCCCGTACCAGGTACACCGGTGCGAGTTTCGCCCGCCGGCCGATGCCGGCGATGTCCTCGCTCTTATCGAGCTTCAGGCTGCGCTCCGGGTCGAGGGCGGCGGCACGCGGGTCGAAGCTGTCCGCTTCGATGCTGGTGTCGAACTCACCGGATTGCAGGTCCACCAGGCGCGTTTCCACGCGCTCGGCGAACAGCGCTTCGATGCGCTCGGGCTCCGCGCCCGCGCCGGTTTCCAGCAAGCCCGCAGCGACCAGGATGTTTTTCTTCCGATCCAGTGCGCTGTTGGCGTCCTGCAGAGGGCGAAGCATCACGGCTGCAGCCGACACCACAGAGGCGCACACGAGACAGAGCGTCAGGGCAACGAAGATGACCTTGCGCGTGTCCTCGTTGGGTAATGCGAGCAGTTTGCGGATCATGATTTCTGCTCCCGGGCCTGGACCCCCGGCGGGAACGCCGGTTCAGCCTCACGGGAACCCTCCTGCGCACCGGCAGCCGCGAGACGCCGCGCCATGCGACGTTCCTGGCGACGCACGTTTGCCGCCACGACGAAGTGGTCGATCAGCGGAGCGAACAGGTTCGCGAACAGGATGGCCAGCATGATGCCCTCCGGATAGGCCGGATTGATCACACGGATCAGCACGGTCATGAAACCGATCAGGAAGCCGAACAGCCATCGCCCAAGGTTGGTCATCGAGGCCGACACCGGGTCCGTGGCCATGAAGGCCATGCCAAAGGCGAACCCGCCGAGCACAAAGTGCCAGCTCGCGCCGAGCTCGAACATGGGATTGGTGTCACTACCGATAAACTTGAAGAACGTCGCCGTCACGGCCATGCCGAGGAATGTCCCGCAGATGATCCGGAACGACGCGACCCGCGTATAGATGAGGAACAACGCCCCGAGGACACACAGGGCGGCGGAGGTCGAACCCAGCGCCCCCTGGATTGTGCCCCAGAACGCCTGCGCCTGCGTCACGCCACCGTCGAGGATCGCCGCCGAGCCGCCCGTGGCCGCAAGGGCCAGCGGCGTTGCGCCGGAGAAGCCGTCGACCGCGGTCCACACCGCGTCCCCGGATATGTCGGCCGGATAGGCGAAAAAGAGGAAAGCGCGGCCCGCGAGCGCCGGATTCAGAAAGTTTTTTCCTGTACCGCCAAAAATCTCCTTGGCAATCACCACGCCGAAGCTGATGCCCAGCGCCACCTGCCACAGCGGAATGCTCGGGGGCAGCGTCAGCACGAACAGCATCGATGTGACGAGGAAACCTTCATTGACCTCGTGGTTTCTGACCGCTGCGAAAAGCACTTCCCAAAAGCCACCGACCGCCATGGTGACGACATAGATAGGCAGGAAGTAGAGAAACCCGTGCCAGAAGTTATCGAGCACACTGCCCGGGTCATAGCCCAGCCCCAGGAAGCCCAGCACGGCGCCACGCCAGCCCGGCGCGGCGGCGATGCCCATGTCGGCCATGGCCAGGTTGGCCTGATAGCCGGTGTTCCACATGCCGAAAATCGCGCAGGGCAGGACCGCAATCACGACCGTGGTCATCAAGCGCTTGATGTCGATGCCGTCCCGTACGTGGGGCCCGGTACGCGTGGTGAAGCCGGGCGAGTACAGGAAGGTGTCGATCATCTCAAAGACCGCTTCGAAGCGCTCGTAGCGCCCGCCCTTGGAGACCATGGGCTCGATGCGGTCAAGGAATTCACGAAGAGATTTCATCAGCCTTCCTTCTCAATTTGCTTGAGATTGGCCCGAAGAATCGGCCCATAGTCGTATTTGCTTGGACAAACGAAGGAGCACAGCGCCAGGTCTTCCTCGTGCAGCTCGAGACAGCCGAGGGCCTGGGCGCGGACCGTGTCCCGCACCACCAGCGCGCGCAGCAGCTGCGTCGGCAGGTAGTCCTGGGGCATGACCCGCTCGTACTGGCCAGCGGGCACCATGGCGCGCTCGCTGCCGTTCAGCGAGGTCGTCAGGGCGAATTCATGGCCCGGCCGGAACAGCCGCGACAGGTAGATGGGCCATGCAGAAAACATGTTCCAGCCCGGCAGCATCCAACCCATGAACTGCCGGGTTTCGGGCTCCTCGAGCACCGTGACCTGGTTATGGCGCCGACCCAGGTAGGCGCTCCAGTCCGCTGCCCGGCGTCCACTGAGGGCCGAGCCCGCGAGCACGCGGCTGCGGATCTGGGGAACCTCGCCCTCAACGAGCTCCTTCGTGTGCGCCCCCCAGCGCGTCACGAGCATACGTGGCTCGTTCACGATCGGACCGGCCAGGGAAATGGTCCGCTCGGTCATGATGCGCCCCGTCAGGAACAGGTGACCGATGGCGATGAGGTCCTGATAGCCGATGGTCCAGACGACGTGCTCGGTGTTGACCGAATGGAGAAAGTGGATGTGCGTACCAACCAGCCCCGCCGGATGCGGGCCGCTGAATTCCGCCACCTGCAGCTGATCGAGCTCGG
>JBCDHO010000032.1:0-12847 GCA_038749855.1 Pseudomonadota bacterium | reverse complement strand
CCATAGCGTCCGTCCGTCGGTCGCCTCGAAGGCTGGACGTAAACGCTGCTCCAGGGTTCTGGTCCGATGGCGCGCAGAAACGTCGCTGGATGGAACGTTCCCGCACCCACTTCGAGATCCAGAGGCTGGAGCTGCACGCAACCCTGATCGGCCCAGTAGCCGACCAGGCGATTGATGAATTCCTGGAAGGTCATCGATGACCACGCAATCATTCGGAAACGGCGAATTATAAGGTCTGCCGCACCTTCAAGTCAGTTCCATGAACGCCTTAAACGGCCTTGCGGTCAGGCGGGCTCGACGACCAGCACCACGCCGTCGACCCGCTTGACCCGAATCTGCGCTCCTGCCGGGAGGTTGGGGCCGCGCACGCGCCAACTCGAGTCGTCGACGCTGATCTTACCAACGCCGTTGACAATGGGCTTGTTCAGCGTGAACTCCCGGCCCACGTACTGGGTTCCGCGGCGGTTGAGGTGCGGCTGGTCGTTCTCCGGAACCGAGATTTCACGGTAGCGCCGCCAGGCGATAACGGCCACGATGGACAGGATGGCGAACAGGACCAGCTGGGACTCCAGCCCAAGGTTCGGAAACACCAGCACGATGAGACCGGTCGCGCCGGCGGCGATCCCCAGCCACAGGAAAAAGAAGGCCGGCACGGTCAGTTCCAGGATGAGCAGCACCCCGGCGAGAATCCACCAGTGCCAAAACACCACGTTGTCACTCAAACCATCCATCGCTCGTTCCCTTTAATGCCTCGTCGCCGGCTTGCCATATGCAGCGGCTCAACGGCCTCTTGACTCACGCTATGCGCCCTTCCGCGCTAGCCCCGGACCCCACTGTTGGATTCGCCTGCCGCCTTGGCCAGTTCCGTGATCCCGGCGAGGCTGCCCAGGACGCCGGTGGCCTCCACGGGCAGCAGCAGCGTCTTCTGGTTCGGGCCGTTGGCGAAGTCCTTCAATGCCTCAACGTACTTTTGCGCCACGAAATAGTTGATCGCCTGCACATCGCCATTGGTGATGGACTCGGACACCATCCGGGTAGCGGAGGCTTCCGCTTCAGCGAGCCGTTCGCGGGCCTCTGCATCCCGAAATGCGGCCTCTTTACGTCCATCAGCCTCCAGAATCGCCGCCTGCTTCTCACCCTCGGCACGCAGAATCTCCGACTGCCGCGTACCTTCAGCCTCAAGGATCGTGGCCCGCTTCTCGCGCTCCGCCTTCATCTGCCGCGCCATGGCCTCAACCAGGTCCATGGGCGGGCTGATGTCCTTGATCTCGATGCGGGTGACCTTGATACCCCAGGGCGTCGTCGCTTCGTCCACCACGGACAGCAGGCGCGCATTGATGTCATCACGCTTGGAGAGGCTCTCGTCCAGGTCCATGGAGCCAAGCACCGTTCGGATGTTGGTCATGGTCAGGTTGAGAATGGCGTGTTCGAGTCGGAACACCTCGTAGGCGGCCTTCGCAGCGTCCAGCACCTGGAAGAACACGACACCGTCTACGGTCATCACCGCGTTGTCCTTGGAAATTACTTCCTGGGACGGTACGTCCAGCACCCGCTCCATCATGTTGACCTTATGACCGATGCGGTTGATGAACGGCACGATCAGGTGAAAGCCTGGCGAAAACGTGGCCTGGTACTTTCCGAAACGTTCGATCGTGTACTCATAACCCTGCCGCACAATGATGACAGACTGGCGCACTGCGACGATCGCAAGCACAACAAAAACAATGGCCCAGATAAATGGAAAATCCACGGCACTCCCCTCTAATTGATGGCCCGCAGAATGCGATGACTCAGGGCGAAGGCTGTTGACGCCTGTGCCATACTCAGCGCGCTGTGTAACGGGCAAATGTTGATGATCAGCTTAGCAGAATCCCTTGCATTTCCGATGTTCCAGAGGTCACGCCTGGTCGGGTGTTGGACGCCACGGATCACTTCGTCATGAACCGCCGTGATGACCTCTACACGCGGCGGGAAACGACCTCCGGTTCCTTCCGATTCGATGAACAGGTCGTCGATGTTTTTCCCGACATGATCGATCGATCGGTGCCGGGCTATGCACTTCTCGTACCGATGATCGGTCAGCTCGCACGGCGCTTCGTGCAGCCAGGGAGCACGGTGCATGATCTGGGTTGTTCGCTGGGCGCCGTCACGCTCGCCGTGCGTGCTGCCCTGAAGGGACGAGAAGATGTCAGCGGTATTCGCCTGATTGCCACGGACAACGCCGAAGCCATGGTCGCGCGCTTTGACACCCTGTTGGGAGAGGCTGATGTTCCCCATGAGCGCACGAGCACCGCGCTCCTGGCAAGCAGCAGCAGTAGGATCAATGCTTCACAGGAAACGCTTCCGGTGCTGCTGTGCCACGGCGACATTCGTGAGGTACCGATTGAGAATGCGTCGTTTGCGGCCCTGAACTTCACGCTGCAGTTCCTGGAACCGGAAGATCGGGACCAGTTATTGAGCCGGCTGTCACAGGGGCTGCGGCCTGGGGGCGCCCTCGTCCTGGCGGAGAAGGTGCATTTCGATGAGGCTGCCACGGCTCGACGGCAAACGGATTGGCATCACGATTACAAGCGCCTGCAGGGTTATTCGGAGCTGGAGATAGCGCGCAAGCGGGCGGCGCTGGAACGGGTACTGCTGGCCGAAACGGAAACCGTACACATGGAACGGCTGCGCCGCTGTGGCTTTCGCCGCGTGACGCGCTGGTTTCAGTGCTTCGGATTTCACGCATGGCTGGCAGAGCGCTGATTCCGGAGCCGCTGATCGGGCGAGTGCTTGGTCCGCTCGAAGCGGCGCTGTCCGATTCCTCCGTTGACCCGGCAAGCTGGGTCTCAACCGCACACACCGCACTTCGGGCCGTCACGCACGGCGATCTGCCACGGTGGCTGGCGGCCCTTGATCGTCTTCCGTCTGTCGACCTCAGCCTGAACGGTCAGGCTGCTGCGCCACAGCTGGGCGCGGATGCTGACGATGTCGCAGCGCTGCGCGATATGCTCATGGAACTGCACCCCTGGCGCAAGGGCCCGCTGGTGCTTGGCGGGGTCAACATCGATACCGAGTGGCGTTCGGACTGGAAGTGGACGCGCCTTGCGCCGCACCTGAAGCTGGCCGGTGCGACCGTGCTTGATGTGGGCTGTGGGAACGGCTACTTCGGCTGGCGCATGCTCGGCGCAGGGGCGCGATGCGTGGTCGGTATCGATCCGACGATTCTCTTCGTCATGCAGTGGTTGGCGCAGTGCCACTTTGCCGGGCCCCAGCCGAATTTCGTTCTGCCGCTGCGGGATACGGATATTCCCTGCGACGCTGGCGGTTTCGATTGCGTCCTTTCCCTGGGCGTGCTTTATCACCGGCGCGATCCTGCTGATCATCTGCGCCGGTTGGTTCAGGCCTGCCGCCCCGGTGGACAGCTCATCGTTGAGTCGCTGGTTGTAGAGCAAGGCCCCAGCCTGCATCCAAAAGGGCGCTACGCGCGAATGCGTAATGTGCACGAGGTCGCGTCTGTCGACACCTTGCTGGCGCAGGTCAGCGGGGCAGGCGGCGTTGATCCGGAGGTGGTGGAGTTGACGCCGACGACGGTCGAGGAGCAACGCAGTACCGACTGGATGCGGTTCGAGTCCCTGGCCCAGTGTCTCGACCCGGGTGACCCGTCGCGCACCCTTGAGGGGCACCCGGCGCCGGTCCGCGCCATCGTTGTGGCGACCGTCGCTTAGGGTGGGGTCCCACGGACGGTCCGTGACCCATGACCCATGGGCCAGGGCCGGCCCTGTGACACACTTACGAGCGCTTCACGGATGGCCACGTACCGTGCGCGCCGTAGCCATCGCCGCCGCCGGGCGCCGCAGCCAAAAAAAAACGAGGGACCATGATCGATCTTCGCGAATTGCGCCGGACCTACCACGTCGGTGGGCAAACCATCCATGCCCTGGACGGCGTGGACCTGCACATCGGCGAGGGTGAGTTTCTGGCGATCATGGGCCGTTCTGGCTCCGGCAAATCGACGCTGCTGAACATGCTCGGGTGCATGGACCGGCCCGATGACGGCAGCTATCGCCTGGATGACGAGGCGGTAAGCGCGATGGACGACGATGCCCTGTCGGCGTTTCGCAACCGATACATCGGCTTCATCTTTCAGAGCTTTCACCTGCTGCCCCGCCTCACCGCGCTGGAGAATGTGCTGCTGCCAAGGCGCTATCACACGGAGGGCTACCGTGAGGAAGACGAGGCCCGCGCCCGGGATTTGCTGGAGCGTGTGGACCTCGGTGAACGCCTTGATCATCGGCCGAACGAGCTCTCCGGCGGTCAGCGCCAGCGCGTGGCCATTGCCCGTTCGTTGATCAACGAACCCAGGTTGCTCCTGGCCGATGAACCAACCGGCAACCTGGACAGTCGAACATCGGACTCGATCATGGATCTCCTGCAGGAACTCAACCGCGATGGTCAGACCATCGTCATGGTCACTCATGAACAGGACATCGCTGACTATGCCGGTCGCCAGGTACACATGATGGACGGAAACATACTTCGCGAGGTGGCTCATGCCTGAATGCCCAACCCAAAGCCCAAGCACGGAGCAACCCAGGAACGACATGTTCCACGACCTTGCGCGACCCGATTGCGCTCGCACCCTGGTTACGCTGGGCGCTGCGACGGCATTTCTGCTGAGCGCCGCGCTGGCCGAGGCGCAGAACCCGAGAAGCTCTGTCATGCTGAGTGGTGAGGTTTATTCCCAGCAGGCTCAGGAGGTCATCGTGCCCCTGACCACCAACTGGCAATCCCGCATCAGTCGACTCGCACCGGAGGGAAGCTTCGTAGAAAAGGACCAGGTGATCATCGAGTTCGATGGAACCGAGGCTGCACGGCAGCTCGAGCAGCAGCGCGAGACTACACGCACGGAACAGGCACGCACAGAACGTGATCTCGCGCGGCTGCAGCTGTATAAGGCTCAGGCTGAGTATGGGGTTGAGATTGCCCGCGTGGATCTTGAGCTGGCCACCTTGAAGGCGGAAATTCCTGAGGGCGTGATCGGAGGCATCGAGTACGCGGAAAATCAATTGGCCTTTGAGGAGGCAACGAATGCCCTGGAAAACGCCAAAGAAGCGCTCGATGATCGGAGCCGTAGTCTGAAGGAACGGGCTTCCCAGGCGGCCCTCGATGAGCAGAAGCTGGACGTGCAGGAAGACTGGTGGGCCCAGATGCTGGAGAGCTTCACCATTGAAGCGGTGCAGCCTGGCTTCGTCATTTACGGTAATCATCCCTGGACGCGTGCAAAGTTCCAGGAAGGGGACAACGTCCAGACGAGCTTCAAGATCGCACAGGTAGCGAACACGGACAGTCTCGCGGTGAAGGTCTGGGTGAATGGCGTTGACCGGCCACACATTGAAACGGGAGATCCAGTACGCGTTTTCTTTGATGCCCTTCCCGGTCAGCGCTTTGAGGGTGAGATCGTTGAACTTTCCGACAGTGGCGCGCAACGCGGGGAGTGGGGAGATGCCGACTACTATGAGGGCATCATCGGCTTGCGTGACGATAGCGCGAGTCTCCTGCCGGGCATGAGTGCATTGGTTGAGGTGATGCCATGAAAGGCCGCGGTTTTGCCAGTGCCCTGCTGGGTCTTTTAGCCCTCACCTTGACCGCATGCGGGGGTGCCACGCAGGACTCTGCGGGCGCGAATGGCAGCCCACCTGTTGGCCCTTCGGTACGTGTAACCGGGGAAATCCAGTCCGCCGAGTCTGCCTACTTCGGCCCACCCGCCATCCCCGACGTGTGGAACTACACCATTGCCTACATGGCACCTGACGGCATGCCCGTACAGACCGGCCGTCCGGTGCTGCGCTTCGATACGCAGGACCTTATGACCCGTCTGCGTGATAAGAGCAATGCCCTGAACGAGAAGCAGAAGGAGTTGGAACGCACACAGATCGTTTCCCGGGAAGTCATCGCGGATCTCGCCTTGCTGGTACAGGAGGCCCAGGCTGACCTGGAGAAAGCGCGCCTGAAAGCCGACATCCCCGAGGACCTGCTGGCTGCCCGCGAGTATCGGGAAAACCAGCTTTTGTTGAATAAGGCCGAGCTCGTCCTTGCCCTTCGCCAGGAAGAGCTGGCACAGGAAAAAATTATTCAGGCCACGGAGGTGAAAATTCTTCAGCGCGAAGTTGCCGTGCTCGAAGGTGATGTGGGCCGTTTTCGCGGCTCGATCGACTCCATGACCCTGAAAGCACCTCGCGACGGCGTCGTGATTCACGTGCGCGACCGGCGCAACAACAAAATGTCCGTCGGTGACAATGTCTGGGGCGGACGTCGGGTCATTGAGTTTCCCGACCTCGAACAGCTAGAGGCCCACATCGAAATTCCAGAACGTGAATCCGCACGCATCCGCATCGGCCAACAGGTCCGTTTCACCCTGGACGCGGCTCCAGACACGGTCTTTCTGGGTGAAGTAACGGACCTTGCCTCCGTGGTGCATACGCGGTCCATCAATCAACCAGACAAGGTTTTTGACGCAAGGGTGCGCTTGCTTAACCCGGATCCAGAGCTGATGCGACCCGGCATGAACATCAACGCCGAGGTCTTGATCGATTCGGCCACCGAGGTAGCGGGTCTGTGAAGCGCAGCGGATTCCTTGGCGCACTGCTAATGGCCGGTGTGCTGAGCGGCTGCGGGAGCGATCCCGCGGATCAGGTCGACACCTTTGTGGTGCAGCCAGGTGACTTTACCATTTCTCTGCGGTCGAAAGGCGAACTCCAGGCGGCAGAATCCACACCCATCACACCCCCGGAAGGTAGCCGGGCGCCGCGTACGATCCAATGGCTGGCCCCCAATTTCAGCTGGGTTCGCGAGGGCGATGTGGTGGCGCGCTTTGACATCTCCAACGCTGAGCGCGAAGCCGGTGCCGCAGGGATCGAAATCGACAAGGTGGACCTGCAGGTTATTGGCAAGCAGCGTGAGCTTGAGCGTCTGCTTGGTGAACTGGGCAACGACCTGGAGCTTGTTGATATCGAAAAGCTGATGGCCGAGGAGTTCGATTTCGAGAACGAACTGGCCTATTCACGCTTTGAAATTATCGACGCCATGCGCGACCAGGCCCTGCTGGACTTCAAGTCAGGTCACCTCGAAGGCAAAAAAGACACCTACAGCGAGCGCCAGGGTGCCGAGGTGGCGGTGCTTGAGGCCCAGCGTTCCACTCAGCGCTCGAAATTCGAGGAGCAGCAGACGCTCCTGCAGAACCAGGAAGTACTGGCGCCCCACGACGGCTTTTTTGTGATCGAAAAGCGCTGGTGGGGCCAAAGCGTGGACGTAGGCTCGACCGTTTTCTCCGGCAATAAGATCGCCAGCATTCCCAACCTGGACAAGATGGAGGCGGAGCTGCAGGTGCTTGAAACCGAGGCCGTAGGCCTGGCCGAAGGGCAGAAGGTCGATATCATCATTGATGCTTACCCGGACCGACCGCTGACCGGCGTTGTTAGCACCATCAGTGCGACCGCCGCGCCTATCGAGCGGGATAATCCGGTCAAGTACTTCACGGTACGCGTCGCACTGGACACGGCCGATCCGGAATGGATTACACCCGGTGCCGTTGTGACCGCAACGATCCACATCACGCTGATTCCCGACGCCATTGCGATTCCGAACCAGTCCCTGTTTCGCGAGGACGAGCGAGACTGGGTCCTGGTCCGTGAGGGCTCAGAGCTGGTGCGCCGGGACGTCACCCTGGGCACGCGCGGCCCCAACCGATCGGAAATTGTTGCCGGTGTGGATGCGGGCGAGGAAATTGCGCTGTTCCCGCCACAGAGCACCGCGGATAACGAGACCGACGCATGACCCTACTCGAAGGCATCAGCCGTGATTCCTTTGTGCACGCCCTGGGTCAGCTTAAGCAGCACAAGCTGCGCACTGCGCTCACCCTGCTGGGTATGGTGTTCGGCGTAGGGGCGGTGATCGCCATGCTTAGCATCGGCGAGGGCGCGAAGCAGGAAGCCATGCGCCTGATCGAAAGCATGGGCCTGCGAAACCTGCTGGTACAAAGCCGTGAGTTTGACCAGGAAACGCTGCGCGAGATCCGCGAGCAAAGCATCGGTTTGTCGCGCAGCGACGTTCGCGCCATGCGCGAGACGCTGCCGAGCGTGGTGGCCGTCAGCGAGGAGAAGGCCATCAAGACCTGGGCCCTGTTCTCCTTCGAAGCGCCGTCGGAGGCGCAGGTCCTGGCCGTGACACCGAGCTATTTTGACCTTGCGAGCCTGAACCTGGCTGAAGGTCGAACCTTTGACGAGGAGGATAATCGTCGCTATCGACAGGTGGCTGTCCTCGGCGCTCAGGCCGCACGCGACCTTTTCCCATCCGGCGACCCCATTGGACAGCGGGTCAAGGTCAATCATCTATGGCTCGAAGTGGTCGGCGTGCTCGCCGACCGCGACCTGAGCAAGGATGAGTTCCAGGGCGTCAGCCTCGGGGGAGACCGCAACCGCGTATTCCTGCCGCTTGAGACGGCTTACAAGCGATTGCGCTTTGAGTCACTGGAGAGCGAGCTCGACACGGTGCGACTGCGCTTGGACGACGATGCAGACCCGCAGCAGACTGCGCTGACGGTGGACTTTCTGCTCTCCCGGCGACACGGCGAACAGAACGACTATGAGCTGGTCGTACCCGCAGCGCTGCTCAAGCAGCAGCAGCAGACCCAGCAGATTTTCACCATCGTCATGTCGGCCATCGCGGGCATTTCGCTGTTGGTCGGCGGCATTGGCATCATGAACATCATGCTCGCCACCGTGCTCGAGCGAACGCGGGAAATCGGACTCCTGCGGGCCCTGGGCGCACGCAAGGTCGACATTCAGCAGCAGTTTCTCCTGGAGTCGGCGACGGTGGCGGCCATCGGGGCCGTCATCGGCATCTTCTTCGGGCTCGCCCTGGCGGTTGCGATTCAGCAGTTCGCCGGCTGGCCGGCCGCAGGTTCTCTTTTCGCCATTGTGCTGTCAGTCAGCATCTGCCTGATCACCGGCATCGTTTTTGGTTGGTATCCGGCCCGGCAGGCGGCGGATCTTGATCCGATCAAGGCGCTACATGCTGAGTAGCGATAATCCGTAGACGGCTTCGCGGGTGATTTGAGGCCTCAGGTTTCGTTTTCTCGGGCGGTTTAGGGCCTCAGGTTTCGTCTTCGCGGGTGATCCACTTGCGCACGGTGGGCGCCCGGTAGGCGGAAAATCGTTCGACCAGCAGGTCCGGATCGCCTTCAACCATTAGCATTTCGCGACAGACGGGCGGCACGAAGCCCTCTTCGATCGCACCTTCGAGAAAGGCCGCCAGCCGATCATAGTAGCCGTCGACATTCAGCAGTCCGACGGGTTTCTCATGGAAACCCAGCTGCGCCCAAGTCAGCACTTCGAACAGTTCCTCAAAGGTTCCCCAGCCGCCGGGCAGGGCAATAAAAGCGTCCGCCTTTTCCGCCATCAGCGCCTTGCGCTCGTGCATGGAAGCGACCACGTGCTGTTCCGTCAGGCCGTCGTGGGCGACTTCCTTGACCGCCAGGGCCTCGGGAATAATGCCGATGGCCTCGCCACCCGCCTCAAGCACCGTATCGGCAATCGCACCCATGATGCCCACGCTGGCGCCTCCGTAAATGAGGCCCAGGCCCCGGCGGGTCAACGTTCGACCGAGGGCCACAGCAGCGTTCCGGTAAGCCTCGCGGCGGCCCGGACTGGAGCCGCAATAGACACAAATTCGTTTCATGGTGAAGGGGTTTTCCTGCAGCTGAGGAGTTTCGGACGGTCCGGCGTTGCGAGACAAACTACGCGGAAGTCAGGGGTCCTGCCAGCGTTGGAGGCCACTGGTCGATAAAACGCGTTCCCAGGGGAAGGTGGGTCCAGGATCGAGCTTTCGCCGGACGGTCTGGTCCGGCTGGTTGCTGGCAGGCACGCGCTCAAGGTCCAGCTGATCGTGACCGGCAATGGTGGTCAAGGCAGGCAAGGTTCTCTGAAGGGCGGTCAGTAACCCCAGCAGCCCGGTGATCTGCGCCTCGGGGTAGGCCTCGTAGTCGTTCTGCCGGCGCGTATCCAACCAGTCCGGGTAGCGGCCCCGGTTGACCATTTCGATCCCGACGCTACGGGCGTTGTGGCCCCGCACGTGATGGGCAACGCGGTCCAGCGGTGTCCACTGCTCGCAGCTCCCATCGCGGTCAACGTAGAAATGACCGGAGTTTCCGGTTTCACTGCCCGGGTAGTGGATGACCTCACCGTAGTCCCGGGCCGTGGCGAGGTCGGGAAGCTCGGTGCAGTGAATCACAACCAGGTTCACGCAGGCCATATCCCTGGGATCGAGCCGATCCACATAGGACAGCCAGTGCTGCCGGCACTGCCCGGTTGGTTCAGAGGTCCCGGTCATGTTGTCACAGGCAAGCGGAAAAAGCCCACGGCTATCCTTCAGACAGCAGGAAACGCAGATCGATAATGGCCGCGTTGGCCCGGGCCACGTAGTTGGCCATCACCAGCGAGTGGTTGGCCAGCGGTCCGAACTTGCCGCCGTTGAGCACCATGGGGGAACGCAGGGGCTCCTGGGTCGCTTCGAGTTCGCGGATGATCTGCCGGAAGCTGGCCGTCGCGCCCGTGTTCTCGAGCACGTCCGCAAAGTCCGCTTCCATGGCCTTGAGAAAGTGAATCAGTGCCCAGGTGGAACCGCGCGTCTCGTAAAAGACGTCATCAATCTCCATCCAGGGCGTTTTGACGATGATCTCTTCCGGTGCGCCGGTGGACTGGCGGGCTTCAGCCTCACCGGCCAGATCCGTATTGAAGCGTCGCTGCCCGGCGCTGGCGGACAGGCGCTGGGACAAAGACCCGAGCCGCTTTTCGACGATGGACAGCCAGCCGGCCAAGTTGTCCGCCCGGGCATAGAACTGGGCGTTCGGCTGGGTGGGATCGGAAAGGCGATCCAGGTAGGCCTCCAGATGGCCCATGGCCTTCCGGTAGCGTCCTTCGGTGGCGGGTGGAATCCAGCGCTCGCTGTCGTAGTGATAGAGCGGATCGGCCTCCTCAAGGTCCGGGTCTGCCGCCGACTGGGTTTGAGAGCGGCTGAAATCGTTGCGCAGGGCCCGCGCGAGATCGCGCATTTGCGTGAGCGCACCAAACTCCCAGTTCGGAACGTTATCCAGGAAGATCCAGGGCGGCGAGATGTCATTGGACAGGTAGCCGCCGCGCTTGTTCAGCAGCACATCGGTGGTATCGATGAGCGCGGAGGTGGTCGCAAAGCCCGTGACCGGCGCGTGACCGTGCTTGGCGGCATGGGCCTTGCCACGTTCAACCGGGTCGAACAGCGCCGGCTCGTCGTTGTACCACCACATGCCGGCCAGGTTGAGAACGATCAGGGCCGTCGGTATGCCGATGGCCAGTTTTTTGTGCAGGGGAGTGAATTCCATGAAGGGGTATCCGCCCTTGGGAAACGGATGTCCTACCTTAGCAGAACGCTGTTGCCTTTGATGTGCCGAAAGTCGGCAGTGTGAGAAGGCGTAAGCGCGCCGCAAGCGAGCGACGCGCGAGTCTTAGGTCACATGGATGATCAGGTGTCCGTGCCCATGGGGCGGATGCCGGCCTCCAGGCTGGCGCGGAGTTCACGGGCGACTTCTTCGCCCGCGCCGATGATTGCCGCAGAACCCTCCTGAAGGCGGATCACATCGGCTTCGACCCCGTCGAAGCTCACAAACATCGGCGCTTCGATGGAAACCTCCGGCATGATGATCACCGTCGCCGGCCCATCCTCGGTGGCAAACACCATTTGCGCACCCATGCTGTTGGGTGTCGGGCAGATCTTGATGTAGCGGACCTGTCGTGACAGTTCGTCTGAGGCGGACGCACCGACGCTCGCGAGCACACGGGCCACCTGTTCCGGCGTGGTGTTGCCGGAGGCGCGCGCCATAAGCGCTTCGCCCTCAACACTGCCCATGCGGAAGTGGTTCTCAACGAACTGGGCAATGTCGCCCGGTGCCGGTCGGCTGGCGTACCAGGACACGCTGGCAACACCAACCATCAGCAGAACGCTGGCTGCGAGGGCCAGCCAGGCGGGCGGGCCTCGGCGCACCGGTGCTGCTTCCGGGATCTTCAACACATCATCGATTAGCCCGGCGGGGGCTGCGGGTGAGCGCAGTGTGCTCTCGATACGGTCTTCCAGCGTTTCGGCAGCATCGATCGCAGCCAGCTGTTCCGGCTGGACGGTGACGCCATCGGCCTGTGCCGACCGGACGGCGTCAGCAACTCGTCTCGGCTCTGCGCCTAGGCACTCGTCAAAGGACAGGCCGTCGTCGGTCATGCCGGTCAGCTCAACCGGGTCGCCGGTGATCTTGTTGTCGTCAGAAGAGCTCATGAATGTTTCCTGTAATTCCGTCTTTTTGCAGCGTGGCCTTTAGCTTTTCGCGCGCGCGAAACAGCTGGGTCATCACTGCGCCCTTACCAATGTTCAGTTCCTGCGCGATCTCCTCGCAGCTGTAACCCATGACCACCTGCAGCAGCAGCGGCTCACGGTAGCGCGGTGCCAGGGACATCATCCCCTGCCGGATCTGGGCGCGCTCGGCCCGCTCGTCGGGCGTGAGCTCGTCCTTTTCCTCCAGCACCACCTTGTCCACGTCGGCGAATTTGGGCACCTTGCGTTCGAAGGTGCGGGCATATTCGCGCCGCAGAATGGTAATCAGCCAGCTCTTGGCCGCTTTTGCGTCCTTGAGGCTGTCGATGGCCTTCCAGGCGCGCAGGAAGGTTTCCTGCACAAGGTCTTTGGCCAGTGCATCATTGCCGCAAATCCACATCGCGTAGCGATACAGATCGGTCGAGTACTCGCGGGCGAGCGCCTCGAAGCGGAACTGTTTTTCAGCGTCACTGCT
>JBCDHO010000031.1:0-12973 GCA_038749855.1 Pseudomonadota bacterium | reverse complement strand
CTTCCATGATGCTGACCGCCACGTACTTGGCCACGGACCCAAAGCCCGGGCAGTTGTCCGTGATCGGCAGGTCGTTGTCGATGGTCTTGGGCACACCGATGCACTGCACGGGGAGGCCCAGCTTGTCACCGATCTGCGAAACCTTGTAGGCCGTGTCCGACGAATCGCCACCGCCGTTGTACAGGAACACACCGATGTCGTGGGCCTTGAACACCTCAATAAGGCGCTCGTACTCACGACGGTTCTCTTCAATGCCCTTGAGCTTGTAGCGACAGGACCCGAAGGCGCCCCCGGGCGTATGGCGAAGGGCTGCGATGTCTGCCTTGCGCTCCTTGCTGGTATCGATCAGCTCTTCACGCAGAACCCCAATAATGCCGTCCTTACCAGCGAAGACCTTACCGATGCGATCGCGGTTTGCGCGCGCTGTTTCGATCACGCCGCAGGCGGTCGCGTTAATCACCGGTGTTACCCCGCCCGACTGGGCGTAAAGCACGTTTTTACGGGCCATGTGACTCCCCTTAAATGGTGCGGAAACTGGTTTGACTTGGGGGCCAATGAACGGGTAGCGTAGCCCCCCTTATTCATAGCCCTATGCTACAGACGGAATCCGCCTCATGCGAATCGTTTTGCTGGGCGCACCCGGGTCCGGGAAGGGAACCCAGGCAGCGCTCCTCAAAGAGCATTTTTCCATCCCGCACATCTCCACGGGTGTTCTGCTGCGCGAAGCCGTGGCGGCAGAAACGCCCCTGGGCCAGCAGGCCAAGGCCATCATGGACCGTGGAGAGCTCGTACCCGATGACGTCATGCTCAACCTGATCCGTGAGCGGCTGGGCCAGGACGATGTTTCCGGCGGCTTCATTCTCGACGGCTACCCGCGCAATCTTGCGCAGGCCGAGGCCCTGGACACGGTGCTGACCGAAATCGGCCAGCCCGTGGAAGAGGCGCTGCTCATTGAGGTCAACGAGGACATGGTCGTCGAACGCATCGCCAAGCGCGCCGCGGAAGAAGGCCGCAGCGACGACACGGAAGAAGTCGTTCGCAACCGCATGCGGGTGTACCAGGAGCAGACGGCGCCCGTGGCCGGGCACTACGAAGCCGCGGACCTGCTGACCAGCATTCTCGGAGAGGGCACGATCGAGGAGGTCCTTGAGCGGATCAAGAGCGCCCTGCAACAGGGCGGAAACAGCTGAGCCGAACTGCGGTAACCGCCGCCATGACGGCAACGCGTGAACACTATCCGGGGCGACGCCCTGGGGGCAGCACCCTTGGCTAACTTTTTCAACACGGTGTTCGACCTGCTCCGGCTCCGGGCCGGCCCCCAGGACCTGCCATCAAGCCAGGGCCTGACGCTTGTCGCTGTTGGCGCCTACATCGCACTCGGTGTCATCACCAGCGAAACCATCGCCAAGCTCAGCACGGACCCGGCCGCGACCATGAATGAGCCGTTCCGAAGCCTGGTGGGCGCGGCGCTGCATTTCGGCGCTATCGGGCTGATTCTTGCCTGGCGGCGCTGTCCCGAACGGTTTCAGCAGACTGCCCTGGCACTGGCCAGCACGGGGGTGGTGATCAGCGTCGCGGCCCTGGTGCTGCTGATGCAAAACGACCCCAACGTGGCTGCTCAGCCCATGCTTGCCCTCCTGTGGTTCGTGATCTTCGGCTGGAGCCTGGCCGTGGACGCGAACATTCTCCGGCATGCGCTCGACATTACCCTGCCGATCGCGATGCTGGTCACGGTAATGCTGCTCGCCATCAGCTACCTCGTGCTGGAACTGCTGTTTCGATGAGCCGACATATCCATATCCTGGGCATCTGCGGAACCTTCATGGGGGGCATCGCACTGCTGGCGCGCCGGGCTGGCTACCGTGTGACCGGGGCGGACCAGAACACCTACCCGCCCATGAGTACGCTGCTCGAAAGCGAAGGTATCGAGCTCACGGAAGGCTATGACCCGGCGCAGCTGGATCCAGCACCGGACCTGGTCGTGATCGGCAATGCCCTGAGCCGGGGAAACCCCTGCGTCGAGGCCGTACTCAACCTCGGCCTGAACTACGTCTCGGGCCCCCGCTGGCTCGGCGAGAACCTGCTGCGCAACAAAACCGTTCTCGCGGTCGCCGGGACGCACGGCAAAACCTCGACCTCCAGCATGCTGGCGTGGATTCTCGAAGCTGCCGGCAGGTCGCCGGGATTCCTGATCGGCGGCGTGCCGCGGAATTTTGATGTTTCGGCCCGTGACGGCGAAGCGCTGTTTGTGGTCGAGGCAGACGAGTACGACACGGCCTTTTTCGACAAGCGGGCAAAATTTGTTCATTACCGCCCGCGCATCTGCGTCCTGAATAACCTCGAGTACGACCACGCGGACATCTATCCGAATCTGGACGCCATCAAGACCCAGTTCCACCATCTGGTCCGTACGATTCCCGGCGCAGGGACCATCGTGTGCAACGGCACCGATGCACAGCTCGAGAGTGTGCTGCGACAGGGCTGCTGGAGCGGGCTGGAACGCTTCGCCAGCGAGGAAGGCTTTGACTGGCGGGTGCGGATGCTCGACCCGGGCGGTACGCGCCTGGCCTTTTTCCGCGGGAACGAGCCCGTGGCGGAGGTGGCCTGGAACCTGTGCGGCGAACACAATGCGCAAAATGCCTGCGCGGCGGTGGCCGCTGCCGTGGCGGCCGGTGTCGAAGCGGAAGCGGCCGTCGCGGCGCTGGCGGACTACCTTGGCGTCAAGCGCCGCCTGGAAGCGCTGGGCAACTTTGATGATGTTACGGTCTACGACGATTTTGCCCACCACCCCACGGCCATTCGCATGACCCTCGCCGGTCTGCGACGGCGCGTAGGCAATGCGCGAATCCTCGTGGGCCTGGAGCCGCGCAGCAACACCATGCGCGCGGGGGTTCATGCGGATCGGCTCGGGCCGTCGCTGATCGCCGCAGACCACGTCTGGCTGCTGACCGGCGACGACATCGACTGGGACCCGCAGGAGGCGCTGGCCCCACTCGAGGGACGCGGCCGGGTGGTGACGCGAACCGGCGATATGCTGCGGCAGATGCTGGACGAGGCACGGGCCGGAGACCACGTTGTGTTCATGAGCAATGGAGGCTTCGATGCCGCACCGCGGCGCTTCACGGAAGGACTCGCGGGATGAGTGCCGAGACTGCTTCGCGGGGAGCCGGTGCGCACGCCGAGATCCCCCTGTTCCCGCTCAACGTGGTGCTGGTGCCGGAGGGGCATCTGCCCCTGAGGATCTTCGAACGCCGCTACCTCGACATGGTGCGTGAATGCAGCGGTGAGGGTAAGCCCTTCGGCGTGGTGCTGGTGCTGCCACCGGATTCTCCTGACCAGCCCGCCAGCCATACGCGCATCGGAACGGCGGCACATATACGTGATTTCCACACCATGGAGGATGGCCTGCTCGGTATCGTGGCCCAGGGGGGTGAGCGCTTTCAGGTGACCGGCACCCGTTCACGCGACGATGGCTTGCTGGTGGGCGAGGTGCAATACCTTCCGCCGACACCCGACCTCCCCTTGCCGGCCGAATACGGTCTCCTGGCGGATATTGTCCGGGGATTCATGGAAAAGGTCGGTGATGACTACCCGGCCTTTGAGCATCCGCGTCCCGATGACGCCAGCTGGATCGGCTATCGGCTGACTGAGCTCCTGCCCCTGGACATCATGGAGAAGCAGGCGCTGCTGGAACTGGACGACCCGCGAACCCGGCTTCAGGCGCTGCTGGAGATACTGCCCCGCTTCCAGGTCGAAGACGAGGACGAATAAGCAGTAGCCCCGGTCGGGCCTGGCGTACCTCGACACCTTGCCACGCCTCCGCAAGCGCCTCGAGGGCCGCCGCCGAGGGATAGGCCGGGCGCCATCGACTGAACAACCAGAGGCGCTGCTCCAGGCGCTCTTCCGTAAACTGTCCCACGTACAAGGTCGTCCCCTCAGGCCCGAGGCGCCCGCCCGAGTCCCAGAGCCGCAGCACCCACTGGCGTTCGGGCTCCTCAGTGAGCAGGCGCAACACGAGCTGCTCGCCCTGCCCCAGGAAGTTTCTGCCCACGAGGGGCAGGCTGCGCTGATCCGCCTCCGGGTTCAGGGACTGGAGCAGCCAACGCCAGCTGGCGCCCTGATCCTCCACCCAGCCCGCTTCCATCAGGCCAGCGGTCACGTCTTCCAGGGGCACGCTGACCTGCAGATTGAACTCCCGCGCTGCTGCGGCAGCGGCACGGGTACGCTGGGTGGGCAGGATGGACCAGTCATCCTGCCACCAGTCCGGGCCCGCCAGGGGCACTTCGGTGACGGGAATGCGCACGGCCTCGAGATCTTCCTCAAGGTGCACGCCCACCTGCCACACCAGGGTCAGCACGAGCGTTCCGTAGAAGATCAGGCAGGCGACCGCTCCGGAGAATGGCCGTAGAGCCCGTGCCCGGTAGGCCATACCCACAATGGCCGTCCAGGCCAGCCCGAGAATGCAACCCACGAGTGCACCGCTCAACCAATCCAGGCTCAGGTACACGCGGGCAATGACCAGCAGCGTGAGCAGCAGGCCCGAGGCCAGGTAGGGCCACTTGCGATGCCGCCGGCGCAGCTCCTTGGCCACCATCACGGAGAAAAAGCCGAGCACCACGGTGGTCATGGTCATGGGCGCACTGGGCAGGAAGGTAAAGCTCTGCTCGGCGATATCCACCAACGGCATGGCCCGGAGCGCCCGGTCCATAAGCAGCTGCAGCACCAGCCCACCGACCATGGCCACGGCCCAGTGCAGGGCCGCGTTCTGACGGTTGGCGCCAAGCAGCCACAGCGCCGTCGCCACCATGGTGGGCAGCAGCACCCAGGCCCGGGACAGTTGGCTTACGGCCACCATGAAGGGGTCGGTGATGTCGTTGCGCAGCGCCTGGGTCCAGGCAAGCACGGCCAGGTCGCGCGTGCCGGGCTCACTGCCAAACGGGGACAGCAATAGCAGGAGCGCCAGCCCGCAGAGCGTACCGACGAGCAGCAGGCCCAGCATTCCGACCGACAGCACCTCCGGTTGGGACGGGTCGATGATCGGTCCGGCGATGCGCCCCAGTATCGGGTGTCGGCGGGACCAGCGGATCGCGCGACGCATCCAGCGCGCAGACTGCACCGCGCTCAGCGCATAGACCGATTTGATGAACCACAGGCTCAACCAGACGATGCCGACACCAATGCCAACCACCAGCGCAAGGCGTCCCGTGTATTCGGAAGCCACCTCCAGGGAGGCGCCGAAGAGCATGCCCGGCAGGAGGTAGGCGGGCGTCCAGAGTATGCACGCCGGGATGCACACCACGAGAAACGCGCGCAGTGGCATGCCCATCATGCCGGCCGTCGTGGGAATTACGGGGCGAAGGGGTCCAATGAAACGGCCGGCCAGGACGCTCTTCCACCCATGCCGCTCGAAGAAGGTCATGCCGCGCATCAGCATCGCGGGATAGCGTGAGAAGGGCCACATGCGGCGCAGCTGCTGCTGGTAACGATGACCGAGCCAGTAGCTGAGGATGTCGCCACAGAAAGCGCCGAGGGAGCCACCGATCCAGATCGGCAGCCAGCTGCTCTCGCCCATGCCCAAGAGGGCGCCGACACCAAACAGGATAAGAATACCGGGCAAGAAGAAGCCCACCACCACCAGTGACTCCACGAAGGCGATGAGAAAAATGACGCCGCCGGACCAGGTCGGGTTGTCCGCGATCCAGGCGAGTAGGTCAGCAATGAGTCCGTTTTCCATGAGCGCTATGCCGAGACGATAACGGGCCCGAGGCCGCGGCGACGGACTCGGTTATGATACGACAGCCACGGCAACGGGCGACCATGCCCGAGGCCATCATTTACGAATAACGCGAATGCCACGCACCGCTGCGCGGGCGGGTGCGCACAGGGAGACGCACAGCATCATGACCAGCCTGAAAGACCGCACACTCTTCATCACCGGGGGCTCCCGCGGCATTGGCAAGGCCATTGCGCTGCGCGCTGCCCGGGACGGCGCCAACGTCATCGTTGCGGCCAAGACGGACACACCCCACCCGAAGCTGCCGGGCACCATTCACTCGACCGCGGAAGAAATCGAAGCCGCGGGCGGGCGCGCCCTGGCACTGAAACTCGACGTTCGCGAAGACGATGCCGTCGATGCGGCCATGGCACAGGCCGCCGAACACTTCGGCGGCATCGATATCCTCGTCAACAACGCGAGCGCCATCACCCTTCGCAACACCCAGCAGCTGCCCATGCGGCGCTTCGACCTGATGTTCAGCGTCAACGTTCGGGGCACCTACTCCTGTTCACGGGCCGCCCTGCCCTACCTCAAGGAAGGAACGAACCCGCACATCCTCAATCTCTCGCCTCCTCTCAACTTGAACCCGGGCTGGTTCAAGGACCACACGGCCTACACCATGAGCAAGTACGGCATGTCCATGTGTGTCCTCGGAATGTCCGAGGAGTTCCGGCCCCTCGGCATTGCCGTGAACGCCCTGTGGCCACGTACGGTGATTGCCACGGCCGCCATCAATATGCTCGATGGCATGGTCAACCCCGAGAACTGCCGCAACGAAGACATCATGGCGGATGCTGCGCAGGCGATCCTGGTCCGTGACGCCGCGGGCTGCACCGGGGAATTCTTTATCGACGAGGACGTGCTGGTCCAGGAGGGCGTGCGCGATTTCGACCACTATGCGATCAAGCCCGGCGCGCCGCTTATGAAGGACCTGTTTCTGGACTGATCGCTGAAGGCAGCAGTTCCAGCGCCTTCATACCCGCTTCAAGCAACGCTGAAAACGGCGGCGCAAAAGGGTCACCACCCGTGAACCATGCGGCCGATCGGCCGTCGTCCGTTTGCTGAAAGAGATGGTTGGCGCCCGGAACCACGGTCGCCAGTCCCCGTAGGCCTGAGTCCTGGCAAACCCGCGCAAAAGCCGGCGCGTGCCGCGCCGCGGAAACATGCAGATCCCGCTCGCCGAAAAGGGCCAGCACCGGGCAGCCGACATGGGCGAGATGCTCAGTAGGATCTGCCCCGAGCAGGTAGCGCCACTCCCATTCGAGCAGGTCGGCGACGACCGCATCACGCTCCTCAAGCCAGGCCGGTGCTTCGGCCAGATCGCCCGCCGCTTCCGTAAGGATCTCACTCAAATGCGCACCGAGCCGCGCCTCATCGGACGAAGAATCAGCAGCCTGGAGGACGTCGAACAGGCGCCGCTTTTGCGCGAGCGTTTCTGTCACGTCTTCCGCGGTCCAGCCTTCGGCCACGGCAAGTGCCTCATGCTGGATCAGCAAGGTTTCACGACCCGACAAGGCCATGCCGGCGAGCAGCACGAGGCCGGCGATCGGATTGACCAGCAAGTTCGCTGTCTCCACCAACCCGTCGCGCGGAGATGCCTCGGCCAGGGCTGCAGCGATGCAGGCGCCAATGAGCGCACCCTGACTGTGGCCAACCAGGATCAGGGGCGGGCTGGGGGCAGTGAACACTTCATGGGGGGCGGCCCATGCCCTGGGCAGTGCCACGGCGGCCGCTAAGGCATCTCGGCACAGCTGATGCGCTGAGACGGAAAGGTAGTCGCCCTCCGATTCCCCTACACCCCGGTCATCCCAGCGAAGCACTGCATAGCCCAGAGCCGCAAGCTGAGCGGCAAGGACCTTGAACGGGCGCACCTCGCCCGCGGACTCATCGCGATCCTGTGGGCCTGAGCCCGAGAGCAGCAGGGCGATGGCCGCGGGTGGCGCGCTGGCGCCGCCCTCCGGCAGGGTCAGCGTGCCACGCAGTACAACGCCGTCGCTGGAAAATGCGAAAGACTGTTCCCGCAACCGTCGATTCCGAGGGTGTTTCAGCCCATGCGGGACAGCACGTCCCGGGCCGCTGCGGCCGTTTCGCGCAGGTCGTCCTCGCTGTGGGCCTGGGAGACGAAGCCCGCCTCGAAGGCCGATGGTGCGAGGTAGACACCGGCCTCAAGCATGCCGTGGAAGAAGCGCTTGAAGGCCTCCTGGTCGCAGGCCATCACCTCGGCGAAGCTCGTGACCTCGGGGGCGTCTGTGAAGAAGAAGCCGAACATGCCGCCCGCCTGGCTGAAGGCCATGGGTATGCCTGTGGCCTCGGACGCGGCGCGCAGGCCGTCAATGAGTAATGTCGTTTTCTCTGTCAGCGTTTCGTAGAACCCCGGCGCGCAGATGAGGTCCAGGTTGGCCAGACCCGCCGCCATGGCCACTGGATTTCCGGACAGGGTGCCGGCCTGGTAGACCGGCCCAAGGGGAGCGATGAGCTCCATGATTTCCCGCTTGCCGCCAAAGGCCCCGACCGGCATGCCGGCACCGATGACCTTGCCGAAGCAGGACAGGTCCGGCGTCACGTCAAACATCGCCTGGGCACCCCCCAGAGCCACGCGAAACCCGGTCATCACTTCATCGAAGATCAGCACAACGCCTTGCTCGTCACACAGGCGACGCAGGCCTTCCAGGTAGCCCTCCGCGGGCAGGATGCAGTTCATGTTTCCCGTCACCGGCTCGACGATGATGGCAGCCACCTCGTCACCGGACACGGCCAGCGCCTGACGCACGGCCTCGAGGTCGTTAAACGGCAAGGTCATGGTGAGGTCAGCCAGCGCTGCCGGAACGCCGGGGGAGTTGGGAACGCCAAGCGTCAGCGCGCCGCTGCCGGCCTTGACCAGGAACGAGTCCGCGTGACCGTGATAGCAGCCTTCAAACTTGATGATGCGGTCGCGGCCCGTGGCTGCCCTGGCCAGGCGGATGGCACTCATGGTTGCCTCCGTACCGGAATTGACCATGCGCACCAGGTCCATGGAAGGCACCAGTTCACAGAGCCGCTCGGCCATGGTGACTTCGCGCGGACTCGGCGCCCCATAGCTTAGGCCCCGGGCCGCTGCCTGCTGAACCGCCGCGATCACATCCGGGTGGGCGTGACCGGCAATCATCGGACCCCAGGAGCCGATGTAGTCGATGTAGGCGCGCCCATCGACACCATAGAGCCGTGCACCCTCGGCCCGCTCGAAGAACACAGGGTCGCCTCCGACGCCGTTGAAGGCCCGAACCGGTGAATTGACCCCTCCGGGGATGTGGGCGCGGGCGCGTTGGAGCAGTTCGGCGTTATCGGGCATGGCGGTCATGGGCATCCAGACAATTCGGTAGGGCCGTCATTCTCATCAAAGGCTTCGAAAGCCGCAAGGCCCACGGCGTGCGAGGTTTGACAGGAATCAGCGCCATGGCACACTACAACGCCCCCCGGTACCGGATACCCCACATGACGGAAAACGCACCCAAGGTTTGGATGTGCATCATTTGCGGCTGGATGTACGACGAGAAACAGGGTGCGCCCGAGGAAGGCATTGCGCCGGGCACTCGCTGGGAAGACATCCCCGAGGATTGGTGTTGCCCGGATTGCGGCGCCGGCAAGGAAGACTTCGAAATGGTGGAGGTCTGACGACCCCGTGAGCGGCGACGGTATCAAGCGTTCCCGGCGCAATGCCATGATTGCCGGCGTGTGCGGCGGCATCGCCGAGCACTTCGGCTGGTCCGTCACCGCGACCCGCGTGGCCTACGTGCTCCTGTCCATCCTCTCCGTCGCCTTTCCGGGTATTGTGGTTTATCTCGTGCTGTGGCTGGTGCTCCCGCGCGAGTAGGCACGGCGCCTTCCAGTCTTACGCGACCCGTCTCGGCCCTGTGGTTCCCGGCCCCGTGATTCCCGGCCCCGGCGCCTGGCTGGAATCGGGCCTCAGCAAACCGGTTTCAAAGGCGCCGTCCGGCGACAGCTCCAACCATCGACACGCCGGCCCGGCCGGATCCCGCGTAAAGCGCTTCTGGCCTGGAAGGCTGTTGCTGACCGATGACGGCCCGCCCAGCCCGATCGTCGCACCATGCTCCAGGGTCACGGCCTGGTGAACGTGCCCCCAGAGCACCAGCCGGACGCGCGTGTGGCGCTCAAGCAGGGCGCGGAAGCGGTCGGGTTCTTCCAGCGCCCAGCGATCAATCCAGGGGCTGCCAACAGGCCAGGGCTGGTGATGCAGAGCAAGGAACGCGGGACGGTCGTCGGCACCCAGCAATCGGTCCAGCGCGTCGAGTTGTTCATCGTCCAGACGCCCGCCAATCAGGCCCGAGCGAGCACTGCCGAGCACCATGCCCTGCCAGTCGTCCTCGAACGTTAGCGGCCCTCGGACTGCACAGTGGGCGAAGTGCGCCTGGAGGCGCTCGGCGTGGTCGTGATTGCCCGGCGTGGCGATGACGGGCGCTTCAAAGTGGGAAAAAGCCTCCGCCAGGAACACATAGGATTCTTCGCTGCCGTCCTCACTGAGGTCACCGGTTGCGAGCACAAGGTCAGGTTGCCAGGCGTGCGCCGCCTCGATGACCTCGAGCAGATGCTGGCGCGGGTCAGCGCCGCGATAAAGCTGCTCAGGTGAGCCCGTCACGTGACAATCGGTCACTTGGACGAGCTTCAAGGAAGCCGTCCAACGCGGTCGCATCCCCGTACAGAGAACCCGTGGCCGGGGACTGCGTGCTTCTGTCCAAAGCCGGAGCGCCCACGCCCCGGCTCCTGTGCCATCAGGCTTCGACGACCTCGGCGTCCGGCGCGTGCGCCGCCACAGACTTGATGCCGTTGGCGCAGCCGCTGCTGGACTTGTACATCTGGCTCTTGCCGATCGCCTGGCCATTGGCTGCCTTGAGGACGAAGTAGGTGCGCCCATCTTTGGCGGTCTTTACTTCGAAGCGGGTCTCGACCTGAGAGTTTTTGCGTACCGATTCGATGCCGTTGGCGCAGGACTTGCGGGTCTTATAGCCCTCGCCGCTGAGAATCACCTGGCCATTGCTTGCCTTGAGTACGAATGTGTCCTGACCGTCTTTGCGCTTGCTGCACACGAATTTGCCTGACATGGCTGCTTTCTCCTCGTTGTGTTTTGGATTTCCCCCCCGCCACAATCCGGCGTACCGAATCGGACAGGACTCGCTGCGTCATTTTGTGTCACCACAATGACAGATTTGCGACAGACCGTCGCCGGTTCATTCGTCCATGATGCCTGCATGAAAGTATTTTTGCCCCTTGACGAAGAACAGCTGCCCTCGCCGCGGGCCGGGGATCGACTGGTCCCCTACCAGGTTGGTTACCTGCTGCTCTCCCAGCTCGAAGCGGGTGAGCCGGTCTGGGAATGGCAGACCGCATCTCAGGGTTCGAAGAGCAAGGTGAGCGGATCGCCACGCTCGGCGCCAAGCGAACGGGCCATACCGGCGTTGAGCTCCAGTACGTAACGCGCTGGACCGGTACTGGGATAGGTCGGACAGGGGTCGGCAACACAGGGGCGGGCATTCTCCGCCACGCTGACCAGCCGCAGCTCGTCATCAAAATAAAAAATGTCGAGCGGAATCTTGGTGTTCTTCATCCAGAACGCGCGTAGCGCTTCCCGCGGGAAGATAAACAGCATGCCCTCGTCCGCAGGCAATTCCTCCACAAACATCAGCCCCCGGAGCTGCTGTTCCCGGGTCTTGGCCAGGGACACCGTGAACTCTTCACCCTTGAACGAAACGCGCGGCTCGCTCGCCGTGCACCCGGCCATGAAGAGCAGCAGGAAGAGGGCCAGGGTGCTGCGGAGCGCATTCGGAAATAACGATCGCTGTGCGTACTTCATGGAACAGATCATAGCAGCCGATTTCTCAGCCTGGATGCATCGGCTGGCTGAGACCTCGCCAGCGTTCGCGACGCCGGGCAGCGAATGCGGCCGAGAGGTGACAAGTGTCCGCATACGCATACGTCTTGACTCCGTTCGGATGGACCTATGCTATGTTTTAGCAAGTAGTGTGGGCGCACGCGGCCGGCGCGGGCGATCATCAGGACGATGCCCATACTGGTTATCGAAGCACAAGTTGATCGAGTGACCGAATCATGACGAACCGAACCACACCCATCAAAACCCTGTTGCTGACCTTCTGCAGCCTTGCCTTGTTCGCTTGCTCAGGCAACCCAACGACACCGACCAACCTCATCTGGCAGCCGGACACGCAGGCAAAGATCATTACGCAGGTGGGGCTGCAAGCTGAATGCATCGCACCTGTGTCGGTCTACGAAATCAACGGCCAGACCACCACGGTGTCGCAGCAGGGCTTCTTCCTGGAGGGTGGTCAGCACAAGATCAAGGCCCAGGGCCTGGTCAGTACCTTTGGCTGCCCGGCGGTTTACATCCCACGCAACTACGTCACACCGCCAATCGAGGCCAATTTCGAAGCCGGCAAGGTGTATTACCTCGGCATGGACCACAATCCCCGCAGCATTCGTGACTGGCGCGTGATCATCTGGAAGGTCGAGGACCGCAACGGTAACGCGATTCCCCTTGACCAACTCGACGTGGCGCCGGAAGACGAGGAAGACCTCCGAATCGCCCAGCGCTGAGGCCAGTTCGGCCGGCACAGGCCTCGGCACCAGGAGCACATGCAGTGCCCAAGCCCGACTTGTTGACGCAGGTCACGGCATCTTCATCACAAAAAACTAAGATTTGCCCTGATTTTGGGAGGAATCAACGCAGATCACATTAAGGAGTGATGAAAATGAAACTCAAAACCCTAGGAAAGGCCCTGGCTGGCGTGGCCCTGCTGAGCGCAAGCTCTGGCGTCATGGCCAAAGAGGCCGGCGATTGGCTGCTGAAGTTCGGCGCAATGAACGTCGATCCGAAGTCCAACAACGGCGACGTCGTCAGCGTGGACAGCGATACGTCGGTCACCCTGAGCCTGTCCTACATGTTCACGGAAAATTGGGCCATCGACGTGCTGGCCGCCTACCCATTCGAGCACACGCTGAACCTCGTGGACGGCACGCGCATCGGCGAGACCACGCACCTGCCGCCGACGGTCAGCGTCCAGTACCACTTCCTGCCGAACGCGGACTTCCAGCCCTACCTCGGCCTGGGTATTAACTACACCAACTTCTTCGATGAAGAACTCTCAGGTCCGCTTGAGGGTAACGACCTCAGCCTGGACGACAGCTGGG
>JBCDHO010000030.1:0-13024 GCA_038749855.1 Pseudomonadota bacterium | reverse complement strand
CTTCGGCAACTACGCCCTGCACCTGGAGCTGGAAGGCTTGCTGTCGGTGACCACCATCATGCGCGAACAGAGCGCGGCCACTGCCATCACCCAGGTGTTCTCAACGCTGCCCCTGGGCACGCTCGCGGTGGGCGCCTTCTTTGTCGTGGCGGTTGTCTTCCTGGCCACGACCTACGACTCGGCGTCCTATACGCTCGCCTCCGTCTCTACCCGTCGCCTCGAGGCGGGCCAGAACCCGGCCCGGTGGCTGCGCGTGTTCTGGGCCGTCTCCCTGGGCATCCTGCCCATCAGCCTGATGTACATCGAGGGCGGACTGCAGACCATCCTGTCGACGACGATCGTAGTGTCCCTTCCGCTGCTGCTGGTCGGGTTCCTGCTTGCCCGGTCTTTGCTGACCCTGCTGCGCGAGGACCACCCCGCCGACTAGTCGGCTTCAGGCAGGGTCCAGCCACCACGCTTCGCCCTCCACACGAATGCGATCGCCGGTTCCGAACGGCAGGAGTTGAAGGGCTTCATTAAGCACCGCAACAGGTTTGGGCGCCACCGCCAACAGCTCGCTGGTGAGTACCGTCACCAAAGGAACGACCTCGAAGCGAGCGGTGAGCAGTGCGGCCGGGCCGCTGCCGCGTGCGAGCAACTCTAGCAGTGCTCCGGGCGCCGCCGTGCTTCCGCGGATGCCGGGCAGTACGAGCACCTTCGCTGCGATGCAGGCCCCATGCTGTGGATGCTGACGGTCGATCACCCGGCCCGATGCAGGGTCAACCCCGCCCCAAAAGCTCAGGGGCTCGGTCAGGACCAGCACTGGCGCCTCGCAGCGGCCCGGGACAAGCGACTGGGCGTCGAGACGCACGCTCATGGCCCACCAGCTTCCGGCGCCACCACCCGACCGGCCAGTGCACTCGCAACACATCGCTCGCGGCCTGCAAGCACGGGCTGGACCGGCAGATTGTTGCCGCCGTACCACGCCCATTTGGCGGAGTCGGTCATCACCGTGCCCGCCAGGCCCGGCACCACCTGGCCGTAGTAGGTGCAGGTATCCGTCAGAAGTGTGGTTCTTTGCGCGCGTAGCCGTGCCGGCAAGTCCTCCGCATCCGCCAACGCCATAACATGTCGTGAGGTGGAAACAAAAAGCGGAATCCGGAGGGTGTGGCCTGCCAACTCAAGCGCATCCGCGAGCCATCGGAGCTCTTCGAGCGAGCTGTGCGGTGTACCGAGGCACACGGCGGCCAGGCGGGCTCCTATGGGTGCCGTGAATCCGCTTGCGACCTGCTCCAGCATCTCCACCGTGACGGGCTGCTGCTCCACGCGCCGGCCGCCGGTCGCCGTTTCACGATCCGGCGCCTCCGGGGTCAAGCCGAGCGCATGGAACATGGCCAGGGATCCCGCAGCTGCGGCCGCCGCACCCAAGGCCCGCAACTCATCCCGCGTCGTGTCTTCCGGTAAGCCGCTCAGGAGCGGGATGGCCTGGGCAGGCACCGCGCGACCCAGCCAGAGTCCCAGCAGCGCAAAACCGCCCTCTGCCCGGAGACGCTCATCCTGCAGAACGCGCACATCAACCTCCAGAGTGGCAAGGCGTCGCTCAGTGCAATACAGACCAGCGCGGGGTATACGGCCGGTGAGTGCGGCACACAGATCGAGGAACTGCACCGTGTGGTTCGTGCGAGCCCCAAGCACCGAGTTCGCGTAGACCACGGCGTTGGACTCGGACCAGGCAATGCATTCACCGGGTTCCGGGGCGTCCACCAGGTGATAAGGCGCACAGGTTAGCGTCGGCCGGCATCCCATGGCGACGTAGCGGTCGACGACCCCGCGCGCCCGGTCCTGCTCGCCCTTGTCACCGGGCGCATGGACCGCCAGGCAGGCAGAACTCGCATTGAGCGTGGTGGGTATCCGCACCTTCGCTTCGAGCCGTGCCAGCCGATCGAGGAGTTCGTCGTTCGCAGCCCCGGCGTCATAGGCGCCGACGAGATGCGCGCGCGTAACATCAATGAGCTGATCGGCGCCGGACGCCTCACCCACCTTACGCAGCAGCGACAGGGCAAACCGTGCGGCCTTACCGCGCTGACCCGCCAGGCATTCCTGGTCGTACTCTGACAAGCGCATCGGCGGGTCAGCGCACGGGGATGCCGGCTTCGGCGAGCTGTACGATCAGGGGTTCCAGTGCACGTTCGTGCTGTCGCCACCTTCCGATGCCCGGTCCATGGACGGGCATTTCTGTGTCCATGTCGACGTCGCTGAACGCTTCTGGGAACTCGGCCTTCGGTTGTTCAATAAACGCCCGAAGCTGCTCAGCAGCCGCATCCGGCGCTTCAAACAGCGTTTCATAATCAAGGTCAAGAAAGCCGCCCGTAAGGTGTCGTCGCCAGTGGCCCATGAGCTGGTGGTAGCCGGCGTAGTGGCGCCCCAGGGCGTCGAGGTCGTAGCTCCAGGCGTTGCCTTTGGGAAACAGGGTCGTAAACAGCTCAAAACAGTGGTCCAAAGGATCGCGGCGCAGGTGGATGATCTTCGCGCCCGGCAAGGCACGGCGTACTAGCCCAAGCATCCAAATGTGGGTCACGGACCCATCGACATGCAGGCTTGCGTCCCCGGCGAGCTGGTTGGCGGCGTTTTCATAGGCCGCGCGCAGCGACTCCGGATCGATTCCGGCCGCCTCCGTCATTCGATCCACGGGGTCTTCCATCGGGCCCACCAGGCGGGTTACTGCATCGGCGAAGAGCCCGGCTTCCTGGCTGACCGCACACCGGTCCCATCGCGAAAGCAAGCCTGCAGCGCGCTCCAGCCCGCTGCCGGGCAGCCCGGTCAGGAACACCCGCCCCTGGCCCGCCGCACTGGTCTGGTGTTGTGTGAGCCAGGGGCCGTCAAACACCGTTTGCACCATTGCCATGGCGTGATGATCCCAGGTCGGTTTCGCCGGCAAGGCCAACAGGCGGCCGCGCGCACCCTCTGACCAGATGTCGAAGGCTGCCTCGTGGTGCCCAAGGTCTTCAAGCTGACGGGCGAGGGCATAGGCAACCGGCGCACGGCGGGGGTCGTCACGCTCCAGGGCGTCGAGTGCGTAGCCCAGCTGCAGGCACTGGTGATCTTCAATACCCCGCTGTCTGAGGCGTGAACGGCGCTCCAGCACGGCCCTTTGTGTCGGATCATGAAACAGGGTCCGGTCGAAGTAGCGCTCGGCGATGGCGGTGTGGCCAAGGGCTGTAGCGCTTTCCGCCACTGCCGTGAGGGCAGCGGGGTCCTCCGGCATCAGGTCCAGGGCGCGCAGTTGCGCGGCATAGGCCGCTTCCAGGCGTCCGGCGCCAGCGTAAAAGGCGCCGACGCGTAGCAGGGCACCGGGATGACCTGCCGCCGATTCGGCGACGGCATCCGCCATTGCCAGGGCCTGATCGATCTCTCCGCACCGCCACAGGCAATGGGCGAGGCGCAGGCGCGCCCGCACATTGCGAGGCCGTCGTTCGACCACGCCCTTCGCGATGGCCAGGGCGGCCGCATAGTCCCCAAGGGCTTCGTGCGCCCGCCCCTGGAGCCTGAAAACAACCGGTCTATCGAAGCCCTCAGACCTGAGATGCTCGCACGCGTCCAGGGCGGCGCGATAGGCACCCTCCGCCAACAGCGTTCGAATCGAAGCCAGCGCTGCCGGGCGCCCCGCGGCGCCCTCGCTTCGTTCCGTTGACGAATGAACGGTCATGGCCTGATTCTAAAGCGCACACGCTGAAAATGGGTCTTAGCTGCACGAACGAGCGCCCAATTGTCGTGAGAAATCATCACCCCGAAGACGAAGGGGCTTGGCTAAGATAGCGTCGTCCTGTTAATCGTTCGAAATTTCATGTCCCACGCCGCTACGATCCGCCCGCCACGCGGGCTGGGTGCCCGCCGACTGTTGCTGGCCGCCAGCCTTACCACGCTGCTTTCGGGACCGGCCTCCGGAGAGGTCATTTCGGAGCTCAATCCGGGCTTCAATGACGCCTGGTTCAATCCGGAAACGGCGGGCCAGGGTATTTTCATCAATGTCTTCCCGGACATCGAGCAGTTGTTCCTTGCCTGGTTCACCTTTGACGCGGTCGCGGCTGAGGGCAACGCCAACCTGGGTGCCGCAGGCCAACGCTGGCTTACCGCCATCGGACCGATCGAGGGCAACCAGGCGGAACTCGAAGTGAGCCTGACGAGCGGTGGCGTGTTCGATTCGGCGTCACCGAGACCCGAGACCGTGGACTATGGCCGGCTCACGTTGACCTTCCAGGACTGCTCAAGCGCAGAGCTGGCCTATGACCTCCCGGCCGCCGAGCGCCGCGGCCGCATTACGCTCCAGCGGGTAGTCAATGAAAACATTGCGCTCTGCGAAGCCCTGCTCGCGGAAGCCAGTCTCTGCGCCCCGGAGCGGCTCGACCTCGCACCCAACGATGTCCGGCTCCGCTTTACCGGCCGCTGGCAACGGCCCGAGTCGGCGCCGCCGAGGGTGTCGTGGGCCGGGGCTTCGGTTCTGCTCCGCTTTCAGGGTGAAAGCGCATCCGTAGAACTGGACCCTGGCAATGTCTCGGAGCAGTTCCGGATCGTCGTCAACGGCGAGCCGCAGAATGACGTCCTGGTGGCCACACCGGGACGCCAGCGCTACGTCCTCGCCGAGGACCTTGATCCCAGCGGGCGCCACACAATCCAGCTCATGAAGGAAACCTACTACGGGAATCAGACGACGATACACGGCTTCGAACTGAATGCCTGCGAGGTCCTTGAGGCGCCCGTGGCGTCACCTCGCCGTATCGCCTTTTTCGGGGATTCCAACATGGACGGAACGTCGCTTTATGATGAGAAAGACGGGGGCGATAGCGGCGCCTGGTTTGCCTACCCGGCGACCGTGGGCCGCATACTCGATGCGGAAATCTCTCTGCAGGCCTTCGGTGGCGCGACGCTAACGCAGAACCCGAACAACAACGTATTCGATTTCATTACCGCTCAGCGTCGTAACCGGAATAACGACAATTACCGCGACGGCTTCGACCCCCAGGTCATCGTGGTCAACGCCGGTGCCAACGACATCTATGCGGTCACCGGCGCCGATCAAAAAGCCCGCATCAAAGACCGCTATAAGTCGGTCATTGCCCGGCTTCGCGAAGTGTACGGCGAGGCGCCGCACATCATCCTGTACAACGCCTACGGCTGGGACCTGAACGAGCCCGCCAACTACAGCAATGAAGTCGTCGCGGAGGTCGGCGGCAACCTGTCGACGGTGCGCTATCCGTGGATCTGGGAGCAGTTTCACGGCGCTATGGCCGAACACGGTGGCCAGGCCCGCTTCCTGGCCGAGTCCATCGCCGCGCTCAATCTGGGCTTCGAGGTGGTGCGCACCATGGACCATATCGAAGGCTGGGGGCGAGACTTCAACGTGGCCAATGGCGGCTTCGAGAACGCCGCCCGCAGCAATTTCAACGCGTTCGGCTGGCGCTATGCGGACGACGGCGTGGCCCGAATCAACGACCCGGGCGGCGCCTACGAAGGCGAGTACCACATTCGTCTGGAGGCCGGCGAGGAAGTCCACCAGGGCACCGAGGCCACCGGTGACTTCGAGCCGGGGGCGACTGGCCCTGGGCAACGTTACGAGGTCACGGCCTGGGTCCGGGCGGTAAACGGCCCGGCGACGGCGAGGCTCCAGGCCGATTTCGAGGAGCAAGCGCTTTACGGGCGCGCTAATGCAACCAGCGAGACCTTCGAGATCGGGCCCGAATGGACCGAGATCAGTGCCACGTTCACGGCCCCCGCAGGCACCTGGAAAACCTTTATCACCCTGGCGTCGGCGGCGGGCACCGTCGATTTCGATGCGGTTACCATGCGCGATCCCGACGCCTGAGGGGACCGATGACAGGGATCGTGGGACAATGAGGCCATGAGAACGGACACCGCCTCACGGGACGAGAACCTGCGCGAAGCCATCAAGGCCCTGAAGGCCAACCGCCCGCTACGTGCGGAGGAACTGGCCCGGGACTACCTCGATGAACATCCTGGCTGCGCAGATCATCTGCGTCTGCTCGCCCAGGCACTAACCAAGCAGAACCGGCTTGTCGAGGCAGAGGAACAGCTGCGCTTCGCCATCGAACTGCGCCCGACACAGCCGCACCTCCACGAAGATCTTGGAACCAACCTCGCCCTGCAGGGGAAAGCCGAGGCGGCCATTCCCTGCTTCGAAAAGGCCATCGAGCTGGATCCGACCCTGCCGCTGCCCCACAAGAAACTTGGTCGCGTGCTGGCCGCCGTTGGTAAGGGCGAGCGGGCCGACCTCGCCTTTCAGGAGTATTTTGAGCGTGACCCGGACAAGGGGGCCGTGGCCGTGGGTGCCGATCACCTCAAGGCCGGGAGAACGGAAGAAGCGGTCTCCACGCTGAGGGAAGTGCTTCGCAAGGACCCAAACAACATCGACGCTATGGTCTTCCTGGCCGTTGCCTATCAGCACCTGGACCAGAACCTAGACGATGCCGAGGCCTTGCTGCGGCGGGCCACCCAGGCGGCATCGGATCATATTGCCGCCTGGTTGAATCTTGGCGGTGTTCTGACCAAGCGGAACAAGCGCGAGGAAGCGATCGAGGCCTATCGGCAGGCCACCAAAATTGAATCCGGCCACCCGGGCGCGTGGAGCCTGCTGGGTAGTTGCTACGCCCATGTGGGCAAAACTGAGGAGGCCAGGCGCGCCTACGACCGGTCGCTCAAGCTTCAACCCGAACACGCCCACACACAGATGGGCCAGGGCCATGTGCTCAAGACCCTGGGCGATCAGCCCGGGGCGCTAAAAGCCTACCGGGAAGCCATTCGCCTGCGCCCCTCCTTCGGCGAGGTGTACTGGAGCATGGCCAACCTCAAGATCTTCACCTTCGAAGATCAGGAGGTGGAGGCCATGCTGCAGCAGCTCGAGCGCGGCGAGCTCGAGACCAGCGAGGAAGTGCACTTTCGCTTTGCCCTGGGCAAAGCGTTTGAAGATCGCAAAGACTACGAACGAGCCTGGCACTACTACCACACGGGCAACCAGAAGCAGCGGCCCGAGGTGTACCACGACCTGCTGGAGGATCGAGAAAAAAAGCAGTCGGTCCGTGACGTCTTTTCGGCTGAGTTTCTCAGCGAGAACGCCGGCGGCGGGTTCGATGCGCCAGACCCGATTCTCGTGCTCGGCATGCCGCGATCCGGATCGACGCTCATTGAGCAGATTCTCGCCAGCCATTCCCAGGTGGAAGGGACAGCAGAGCTGCCCAACCTCGGGCGCCTGTCGTCCTCCATCGGCCGCTATCGACCCGACCGGGTGCAGTTTCCCGAGGCCTGCAAGGATCTGCGCCTGCGTGACTGGCGGCAGTTCGGCAGGCGCTACCTGGAGGAGACACGCCAATACCGTGTCACCGATCGGCCCTTCTTCACGGACAAGCTGCCCAACAACTTTCCCCTGGTGGGCCTGCTCCACCTGATTTTGCCCAATGCCAAGGTGATCAATACGCTGCGGCACCCCCTGGACACGCTGCTGGGCAACTACAAGCAGCTCTATGGCTTTGGTCAGAACTGGTCCTACGACCTCGTCGATCTCGCCGAGTACTACCGCGACTACCACGACACCATGGCCCACTGGCACGAGGTGCTCCCCGGTAAGGTGCTGGACGTACATTACGAAGACACGGTGCTCGACACGGAAACCCAGGTCCGGCGGATACTCGACCATTGCGGCCTGCCTTTTGAAGAGGCCTGTCTAACCCCCTGGGAAACACAACGTGCCGTGCGTACGGCCAGCTCTGAACAGGTTCGGCAACCGATCTACACGGGCGCGCTTGGCAAGTGGCGGCGTTACGAGCCCTGGCTGGACGAATGGAAAACCTCCCTGGCAGGAATCCTGGACAGCCTGCCCGAGCGGGTCAAAAACGCCGGTCGCTGATCTCCCCGCTCAAGGGATCGACGCGCCCTACAGATCAACCTGCTCAATGGATCAACCGGCCTGACCGCTTACAGCGCCGTAGGAACGCTCGCGAGGAACGCTTCAAAGCTTTTGAGGAATCGCGCGGGGTCCTCGACCTGGGGAAAGTGGCCGAGCCTGTCGGCCTCGTCGATAAAGTCCTCTCGGGGAATCAGCGCACGGTAACGCGCCACGAGATGGGAGCCGCTCACGGGGTCCAGCGAACCGTTCAGCAGCCCAATCGGAACCACACTCTCCTGCAGCGCCCGCACCCAGCGTTCCCGGTGTTGCTCGCGCTCCGGCAGGTACCGCATCAGCGAATGCACCGGCGCCCGGCGCCCTCCGGCGTTCAGCACGTCCCAGTAGCCAGCAAGCATTTCCGCGGACGGCGGCGTGTCGGGGCCAAACACCGCGCGGAGATTGCGTTCGAAAAGCCGCTTGCCGCTGAGGCGCGTTATCAACGGTCCCAGCGGCGTCAGCAGGAGGCTTTGAATGAGCCGCGGCCGGTGGGTCTCGGGAAACAGACCGCCATTGAGCAGAAACAGGGAGCACCAGCGCCCGACACCACGACCCGCGTTCTGTCGCGCCAACAGCTCCTGGGCGACCGTGACGCCGTAGTCATGCGCCACGACGTGCAAGGACCTTACGCCTGCTAATTCGATCAATGCCTGACACAGGTCTGCCTGTTCGGCGATCGTGTAGTCGTGCCCGGGCGGTTTGTCGCTGTCACCGAAACCGAGCAGGTCCAGGGCCAGGACGCGATGGGTCCGAGTCAGCTGCTGCCAGATGAGTGACCAGTCAAAGGATGAGGTGGGAAAGCCGTGGATGAGCAGTACGGTTTCACGGCGGGGATCTTCGCCCGAATCAAGAACGAAAAGCTCATGCCCCAGGAGGCGGCGCCGCTCGCCCAGCGCGCGCCATGTCGCGAGATCGGGCTCAGTAAGGGAACACTTCGAGGCCATGAATCGCGTTGCGGATGTCCGTGGTCAGACGCACGGTCATCAGCTGCTTCGAATCCTTCAGGTCCCAGAGCGTAATGGTCGACGGCGACGACCCACCGGCCACGACACGGCCGGACAGCTCACACAAACCCCGCGCAAAGCCCTGGCGGGCGATGCTGCTGTCGTCGAGGTCTGTGTGAGTCAGCTCCTCAGTCGCATAGGTCGGTATCCGCAGCGCACGGTCCTCCCTCCCCTCACCGCGCTCGCAGTAGCGCAGCAGGTCCGCCTGCGTGTCATTGAAGAGCACCCCGTCACGAAAGGGGCGCGCATTATGGGTACCGGCCGGCAGCGTAGCGGCCATATTCACTTCCGTGCCGTTGAAGTGCAGCATGCCACCGGACTTCAGACCGGCCAGGTACATGCCGCCCTCGCGGCAGGCAACGTTGTTCAGGTGCAGCTTGTTGAGCATGAGCGGCCCTTCCTCACCCATGGGGTCGTAAACCTTGCCACGGAACTGGAACTGCCGGGTCTCCACGTGCAGGGCCCAGTGGAAGGCCTGCTTCGAAATGTCGAAGGCGATCACGCTGTCGTAGCCCGTCGAGGTCAGGAAAATGTTTCCCTGCCAAACGTCAATTTCGTGGCAGTGCTTCAAGTACGGGGCACGCCAGGAACCGATCAGCTGAAAATCAGGGGTGTAGGCAAACAGCTCGTCGCTGGCAGCGATATAGACGGTCTCATCATGAAAGGCAATCCCGCGTAGGCCCCGGTCCCAGCCGCGGCCCTGCCAGTCGATGTCCATGGTGTTCCAGTCAACGACCTGATCGACGGACTGGTCCGCCAGGTCGACGACATAGACGCCGCCGTGGCTCTCGCCCTGGCGAGAGCCACGTACAACGGAGGTGGTGATCAGCCGGGAACCGGCGACGCCTTCCGTGCTCAGTACCAGCCCTTCCGCACGGTGAAGCCGTAGTGCCGCGGACGACTAAGGAACTCAATGATCCTGAAGTCATTGACCTCAGTGCCGAACACATCGGAGAAATGATCGGTGGCGTAGATGTTATTGCCACGACCGTTGACGATGCGCTCATCCGTCAGGTTGTTGACAAACGCTGTCAGCGTCCAATTGTTCGGGAGGCTGAGGCCAACCTGCAGATTCCAGTTACTCCAGGAGGGGATCAGGCTGACCGGATCGTTGTCGATGGCGCCCTGGGTGCTGTCCCACCATTCATCCTGGTAGGAGTAGTCCACCCGTGTCCAGAAGTCACCACCAAAGAGCTGGAACGGAAAGGTGTAGTCGGCGGAGAGGTAGTAAGCGAGTTCGGGGCTGTTGGGCAACGGCGAGCCTTCGGTCAGCTCGGTACCGTCTTCCAGGCGGATGTCCTCGGCGATCTCAGCGTCAATGTAGGTCAGGCTCGCGGTAAAGAGCAGTGAGTCCGTGGCCTGCCAGTCCAGGCTGATCTCGGTGCCTGTGGACTCCGTGTCGCCACCATTGACCGTGCCACGCAACCACCAGAAGCCGAGCGTGTTGCCCTGAGGATCCTGGAAGTTGGTGATGTTGAATTGCCGGTCCTGCCAATCGAGCCAGAACAGCACGACATCCAGACGCAGGCTGTTGTCGAAGAACTCCATCTTGGCGCCGAGTTCATAGTTGTTGAGGAAATCAGGGTCGTAGGTCGCCGGTACCAGGCCCGTTTCAACCGCCCGCTGGCTGTTCTCCCCACCCAGACGGAAACCCTGGCTGAACAGAAAATACGCCATGATGTCGTCATTGAAAAAGTACTGGGTCGAGAACTTGTAGACCGTATCGTCCGTATCCGTATCAGCCGTCACAACGCCATTCGTATCGCGACTGAACGCCGGCGCCAGCCCCTGCGGAAACTGGTTCTGCTCAAAGAATTCCTGCTTGAAATTGAACCAGCGCATGCCGCCGGTAACCCACCACTTGTCGGTGATCTCGAAGGTCACCTCGCCGAAGAAGGCCAGCTGTTCGTCGGTACGGTCGAGTAGCTGTCCGTAACCGATGTTGCTTGGGGGCAGCGGCAGGGCAATGTCGTAATAGGCCACCTTGCCGTACACGTTGTAGTAGTTGGCGTAGTACCAGGCGCTCGTGTTCAGCAGATCCGGGTGGGTGGCGCCGTAGGCCCAGTTGTCATCGATCTTCTCGTAGAAACCACCGACCATCCAGCTGAAGCGGCTGTCTGAGCTCGACACCAGGCGCAGCTCCTGGGAAACGCGGTCCTGGGTCTGATCGTTGAAAATGTAGCCGTAGGTATAGTTGGTGTTGTAGACGCCGTAGCCGAAATACGAGTCCTTCCACTGCTCGTAAATCATGTTGTCGAACTCGTAGTAAATCTCACGATCCAGGAAGGTTGTGCTCGAGGTGAGATCAGCGAAGCCGAGGTCGCCACGGATCAGCAGAGAGGCGTTCCACCATTCGTCGTCGCGGTTTTCCTTGTGGAAGAGTGCGTGCTGATTGTCCGGCAGGTTGGTGTCGTCGCCCCAGGCGCCCTCGCTGCTGTTTTGCTCGGCGATGAGGGCGACGATGACTTCCCAGTTGTCCGTGATATTCCACAGCAGTGAGCCACGGCCACCGGTCAGTTCGTACTCGTTGTAGTTGTCCTCGACGATTGCCGAGTTGTCGCCGGGCGAGGTGAAAATGCTCTGATCCGGTTGAACATAGGTCTGGGCAAACACGTTGTCGATCCAGCCGCCCTCATGCCGCGTGTGGCCCACAAAGCGCATGGCCAGCGTGTCTTGAATCAGCGGAATGTTGATCCAGCCGTTGGCTGCATAGCTGTCATCACCGCCGTCGGTGGCAAACCACTCACCGTACACCTCGCCGTAAACGCTGGTCGGATCCGGCTTGTTGGTCACAACGCGCACGGTGCCGGCGAGGGCCGAGGAGCCGAAGAGCGTCCCCTGCGGACCTGGCAGCGACTCGATGCGCTCGATGTCCACCATGGCCGGCCAGAGCTGCTGGGAGTTAAAGGTCAGCGGCGTCTCGTCGAAGTAGATGGCACTGGTACTGGCTGTGTAGTACTCGCCGGTACCGGTGGAGATGCCGCGGAACTTGACGTTGTTGCGGCCGGGCTGATCGGCGATCAGCGTAAGGCTGGGAATGGCGGCCGCGACATCGGCGAAGTTGGTGAATGCTGCCCGCTGAATGTCCTCGGTCGTGAAGGCCTGGATGCTCTGGGGCAGGTCCTGCATGCTGGCCTCGCGGAACGTGGCCGTTACGATGACTTCTTCAAGCACCCCGCTGTCGTCGGCTTCCTGGTCCTGGGCCAGCACCTGGCCGGCGGGGGTCAGGGCCGCCGCGATGGCGGTGGTGAGCGTGGTCTTTCCGTAATCGACCTTCTGCGTCATGAGTGCTCCCGAGTCGCTGTGCGATTGTGTTTGGCGGTTTTTTTTGTTCTTGCCTAATAACTTAACCCACGAAGTGCAGCGGATGCCACAATTGTGTCATCTGCATACAGTTGAGTTTTTTTCATGCGTTATTCCCGGCGTGAAGGCGCGGAAAGCCCGACTCGTCAGCGGTCTTCCGCGAAGGTAGCATGAACAGGATTGAACTCAGCCGTCCGGCGGACACGGGAACCTGCCATGCAACACCATGAACCAAAAACCATCGTCACCGCGACACCACGTGCGCAGGCCAGCGGGAGCACCTTCCCAGGTACCCAACGCGCTGGGTGTTCGGGCCTGTTCCCGACCTTCGTCGGACTCGCTCTGCTGCTTGCAACAACACTGACTGTCGCTGCCGACACCCTGACCATCGACCACCGATTCCAGCTCGCTTCCGTCGGAAATCCCACCATCAGCCCTGACGGAAACTGGGTCGCCTACACGATCAGCCGGGAAAACCTGGAAGACGACAGTTCCAACACCCGCATCTGGATGGTGCCTCTGGCCGGCGGCACACCGGTACCACTCAGCGCCGCCCACACTTCGTCCTGGTCACCCCGTTGGAGCCCGGACGGCCGCTACCTGGGCTTTCTCTCTGCCCGGGAAGGGGGTGAGACGCAGGTCTGGAGCCTGAACCTAAGCGGCGGAGAAGCCGTGGCGCTGACCGACACACCCCAGTCAGTCAGCAGCTTTTCCTGGTCACCCGAGGCCCGTCACCTTGCCCTGGTGCTCCAGGATCTCAAGCCTGCCCACCAGGCGGCCCTCGAAG
>JBCDHO010000029.1:0-13110 GCA_038749855.1 Pseudomonadota bacterium | reverse complement strand
GGTGAGCGCTTCGGCGTTCGCAACTCCGGCGCGACGGCCGTCGTAGAAGGCGTGGGCATGCACGGATGTGAGTACATGACCGGCGGCGAGGTGCTCGTGCTCGGCCGCACCGGCGCCAATTTCGCCGCGGGCATGACCGGCGGCGTGGCCTACGTGCTGGATATGAATGAGCGCTTCCGTCACCGCGTGAATCACCAGTCGGTCACGGTGCAGGACGTCGACACGGCCGAGGGCAGCGAAGAACTCGCCGCCATTCAGCGCCTGCTCGAACGACACGTGCAGCTCACCGGCAGCGCCTGGGGCACGCGACTGCTCGAAGGGTTCGATCACTTCATGTTCTACTTCCGCGTGGTGTGCCCGAAGGTCGACAAGGAAGCCATGAAGCAAGCCGGCACGCTGGAAAAAGTGCCGCTGAAGGTGGTGGGCTGAAATGGGAATGTCTGACAGGAAAACGATTCCGATTCGACGGAATTTTGAGTTCACGGACCTTGCGCGCGGGGAGCCGGACAAGTACCCGCTGGAGATTCGCCGGACAGAGTTCCGGGAGATTTACGAGCCCTTCGAGAAGGTCGAGGGCGAGGCCCAGTCCGAGCGCTGCATTGCCTGCGGCAACCCGTACTGCCAGTGGAAGTGCCCGGTGCACAACCACATTCCTGACTGGCTCAAGCTGGCCGCAGAGGGACGCATCATTGAGGCCGCCGAACTCGCACACCGCACCAACTCGCTGCCAGAGATCTGCGGTCGCATCTGCCCCCAGGATCGGCTCTGCGAGGGCGCCTGTACGCTGAACACGGGCTACGGCGCTGTCACCATCGGCGCCATTGAGCGACACATCGTCGATACGGCCTTCGCCGAGGGCTGGCGGCCGGATCTTTCCCACGTGGTGGAGACGGGCAAGCGCGTTGCGATTATCGGCGCGGGACCGGCGGGTCTGGCCTGCGCGGACATCCTGGCCCGCAATGGTGTCAAACCCGTGGTTTACGACAAGCACCCGGAAATCGGTGGGCTGCTGTCATTTGGTATTCCCGAGTTCAAGCTCGAGCACCGCATCGTGAAGATTCGCCGCGGCATTCTTGAGGGCATGGGCGTGCGTTTCGTGCTCGGTATAGAAATCGGTGAGGACATTTCCTTCGAAGAATTGCTCGACAAGTATGACGCTGTGTTCCTCGGCATGGGGACCTACACGGCCCTGGACGGCAAACTCGAGGGCCGCGACCTGCCCGGCGCACACAAGGCGCTGGATTTCCTCATCGGCAACACTCGGGCGATTCTTGATATGCCGCCGGGTGACTATCCTTTCATTGATTTTCAGGGTAAGCGCGTGGTTGTCTTGGGCGGGGGCGATACGGCCATGGACTGCGTGCGGACGTCGGTCCGGCAGGGTGCCAAAGAGGTCAACTGCCTCTACCGCCGCGACCGGGAGAACATGCCCGGTTCCCAGACCGAGGTGGGCAACGCCATGGAGGAGGGCGTGCAGTTCCAATACAACGTCCAGCCGCTTGAAATCGTCGAGGAAGATGGGCGTGCGACCGGTGTACGCGTTATCGACACCCGCCTCGGTCCGCCGGACGTCACGGGGCGCCGGCGTCCTGAGCCGGTGCCCGGCAGCGAGCGGGTGTGTGAGGCAGACGCAGTGGTCATCGCCTTCGGCTTCAATGCTTCCCCGGCCCCCTGGTTCACGCAGCACGGCATCGAAGTGGACGAGTGGGGCCTTGTGAAGGCCAGCGAAAACGATCGTTACGCCTTTCAGACGTCTCATCCCAAGGTATTCGCAGCCGGTGATATGGTGCGGGGCGCGGACCTCGTGGTCACCGCCATCGCCGATGCGCGCAAAGCGGCCGAGGCCATGGTGGAATTGCTCGCCGACTGAACCACCGCCTCGGCGGCAGGCCTCGAACCGTGATGCACCTCGCACGCGTCTGGGATGCGTACGCCACGCAGCTGAACCTGCTGCCGTTCGCAGGGTCAGAGCCCCTGAGCCGCAAAATAAGCAAAGAACGGATCAGCGCCATGAAAAACCCGCTCCTGTGGATCATCCTGCTTGTCATCGCTGCGGGCGCTGCCTGGTACCTGTCTGTGCGCCTCGACCAGGCGGAGGTGGAACAGGCCGTGGTCACTCCAGGGCCAGTCGCATCGCTTGAGCTGCCCGAGCCGGAGCAGTTCCCCGTCGAAGACATCCAGGTGCCCGCACCGGCTCCGGTTGAAGTGCCGGACGCTGAGCCCGAGGCGCCCGCTCCGCCGCCCGAAGCGCCACTGCCGATTCTTTCAGAAAGCGACCCCGAGGTGCTTGAGAGCGCCGCAATGCTCTCTCCGCCCCTGGAAGCGCTGCTGATACCGGAATTCGTGCTGAGCCGCATCGTGGCCACCGTCGATGCCCTGGACAGCGCCCGCGTGGCGCCCCCCATGCGGCCCATGACTTCCATGCCGGGCCGGTTTACCGTGCTGGAGGCCAATGACCAGGCGGTGATCAGCCCCGAAAACGCCGAGCGCTATGCGCCCTACGTGGCAATCATCGCGGAGCTGGACACCACGCAACTGGTGGCACTGTACGTTCGCTACTACCCGCTGCTGCAGGAAGCTTACCTGGGTCTCGGCAAGGGCGATGCACGTTTCAATGACCGCGTGGTGGAAATTCTGGACCTGTTGATGGCCACGCCGGAGCCAGTGGGGCTGATCGAGGTGGTGCAGAACGAGGCCGTTTGGGAGTTTGCCGTTCCGGAGCTTGAGGCGCTCCCGGTTGGCCAGAAGGCCATGCTGCGGCTTTCGCCCGATGACCGCCGCATCGTCAAGGCACAGATGCGCGCATTGCGTGACGCCCTGGCCGGAGGTCCGCCCGCGCCCTGAGACGCCGTCGCCCACATGATTTACTCTGTCCCTCTTTGGGGACAACCCGGTAACTCATGGCCAACGGCGACGTGACGGAAGAACGACCCAAGGCGGATTCACTTCGGCCGCTGGCCATGCTTGTGCCGTTTCTTCGTCCCTACCGGGGTTTGATTCTCCTGGCGCTGGGTGCCTTGCTCATCGCCTCCACGGCATTGCTGGCCTTGCCTGTCGCACTGCGCTTTCTCATCGACAACGGTTTCGTCGCCAACGACGTCACCACGGTCAACCGCTATTTCGGCTGGTTCTTCCTGGCCGCTGCAGCGTTCGGCGGCTTTGCCGCCATCCGCTTCTACCTCGTGACGCGCCTCGGTGAACGCGTGGTGGCCGACATTCGCAGCGCGGTCTACGAGCGCGTGATCCGCATGGATCCGACCTTCTTCGAGGTCACCAAGACCGGCGAGGTGCTGTCGCGCCTGACCACGGACACCACCCTGGTTCAGAGCATTGCCGGCACGAGCCTGTCCATCGCCCTGCGCTCGACCATCAACATCATCGGTGGCGTCGTCATGCTGACCCTGACCAGCCCGACGCTCACCGCTTACATCCTGCTGGGCGTTCCTGTCGTGGTCCTGCCCATGATCTGGGTCGGTCGCCGCATCCGGTCGCTGTCCCGTACGGCCCAGGACCGGGTGGCGGACACGAGCGGCGTGGCCGGCGAAACACTCGAAGCCATACAGACCGTGCAGGCCTACACGCTGGAGGGCATGCAGGTTGGTCGTTACGACGACGCGGTGGAATACAGCTTCCAGGCCGCCCTGCAGCGCATCCGTACGCGGGCATTTATGACGGCGCTGGCCATTACGCTGGTGTTCGGCAGCATCACCTTCATCCTCTGGATCGGATCCCGCGCCGTGCTCAACGGTGACATGAGCGGTGGTGAACTTGCACAGTTCCTGGCCTACTCCTTGTTCGTGGGTGCCTCTGCGGGCGCGTTGAGTGAACTCTGGGGCGAAATCCAGCGTGGGGCCGGGGCCATGGAGCGGCTGGCGGAGCTCATGGCGGCACGGCCAGCGATTACGGCGCCGGATCGGCCCGTGGTACTGGATGAGCGCGCCCGGGGCGAGGTGCGTTTTGAGCACGTGGATTTCTCCTATCCGTCCAGGCCGGAAGACCTTGCACTCGACGACGTGGATTTCAGTGTGTCTCCGGGGGAGACGGTGGCGATAGTCGGCCCGTCAGGCGCTGGCAAAAGTACCTGTTTTCAATTGCTGCTGCGTTTCTACGATCCGAAACAAGGGCGCATCTGCGTGGACGGACACGGGCTGGAGTCGCTGGACCCGGTCGCGCTCCGTGGCCAGATTGCCCTGGTGCCCCAGGACACGGTGCTGTTTGGTGAGAGCGCCCGGGAAAACATCCGCTTCGGACGGCCGAATGCCACGGATGCGGAGGTCGAGGCGGCAGCGATCGCGGCGGCGGCCCATGACTTCATTACCTCGCTTCCCGAAGGCTACGACAGCTACCTGGGCGAACGCGGCATTCGGCTGTCCGGCGGCCAGCGCCAGCGCATTGCCATTGCCCGTGCGATTCTCAAGGATCCCCCGATTCTGCTGCTGGACGAAGCCACCAGCGCCCTGGATTCGGAGAGCGAACGCCTGGTGCAGGCCGCGCTGGAAGGACTCATGGAAAACCGCACCACCATGATCATCGCCCATCGCCTGTCCACGGTGAAAAAGGTCGATCGGATCCTGGTGCTGGACCAGGGCCGGCTGGTCGCCGCCGGGTCACACGCTGAGCTGCTTGCTCACAGCCCGCTGTATGCGCGGCTGGCGTCCCTGCAGTTTGGAGAGAAGGCGGCCTGATTTTTCCTGCGGTTGTGGACGCGCATTTCACGTCATTCCCGTACCGTAGCGCCTCCCCTGATATTCTGTGCGTCTCTCCGGTAGTCAAAACGATCGCGAGCCCTGGTCCACGGGCCACAGGACGTTGCCGGAGGGCGAACAAGAAGAACTGAGAAAGGCTATGCATTTCGACTGGGACGAGGATCAGAGAACGCTGCGTGCGGCCGGTATTGAGTTTGGCAGCCGGGTGCTGACCGAAGGCATCGAGGCGCGCGATCACGCGGGTCAGTTCGACCGGGCACTCTGGGCCGAATGCGCCGGTTTTGGCTTGCAGGGTCTGCTCATCCCCGAGGCCCTGGGGGGGCTGGGTCATGATTTGTTGACGGCCGTCGCCATCATGGAAGGCGTCGGCCGGGGTGCCCGCGACAACGGAATGGTGTTTTCCGTGGCGGCGCACGCCGCTTCGATTGCCGGCCCCGTGATTGACTACGGAACCGAAGACCAGCACGCCACCTGGTTGCCGCGGCTTGCCGATGGCACCGTGATTGGTGCGGCGGGGATCACCGAGCCTGGCTCCGGCTCGAATGCCCTGGGGCTCTCCACCAGCGCTGTCCAGGACGGCGAGCACTGGGTGTTGAACGGCTCCAAGACCTTTGTCACCAATGCGCCGGTGGCAGACCTCTTTCTGGTGTACGCGCGCACGGCGCCGGGAAACCTCGCGGGCCTTACCTGTTTCCTGGTGCCAGAGGACACGCCGGGACTGAGCGTTGGTGCGCCGATCAAGAAAATGGGGCTGCGCACCAGTCCCATGGGTGAGCTGTTCCTCGATGATTGCCGCGTGCCCGCCAGCGCTGTGCTGGGCGGGGTCGGCTCCGGCGGCATGGTATTCAACCAGACCATGGACGCAGAGCGCCTGCTGGTCATGGCGCCAGCCCTGGGCGTCATGGAATACCTGCTCGACCGCTGTGTTGCACACGCCCGGGAACGCAATACGGGCGCTGGGCCCCTGGGGTCCCACCAGGCGGTCTCACACCCGATTGCCGACATGGAAGTGGACCTCGAAAGCACCCGGTTGTTGCTGTATCGTGCTGCCTGGCACGCCATGCGCCACGGGACTGCTACGCGAGAATCCGCCCTGGCAAAGCTGTCGGTCAGCGAGGCCTATATCCGCTGCTGCCGCACAGCGATCCAGGTGTTCGGTGGCTACGGTTACACGGTCGAATACGGGCTGGAACGCGAGCTTCGCGACGCCTTAGCCACCACGCTCTACGTCGGCACCTCTGAAATCCAAAGAAACCTCATCGCCGGGCTCCGAGGCCTGAAATGACACGCAACACTACTTTGACGATGGCCCGCGCTGGTCACACGCTGCTTTCCCTGTTCGCCGCCCTGGCCGTGCTCCTGATGATGACCTTCCTTGCGCGCAGCGCCGAGGCGCACCAGGTCGGCCAGAGCTACCTGTACCTGCAGGTCTATGAAGACCGGATCACCGGCCGCTTTGAGATCGCGCTTCAGAACCTCAACCCGGCCCTGGGGCTGGAAGGTACGGAGCAGGAGATCACCCGACAGAACTGGGAAGACAACGCGGACTGGCTCTGGGACTACTACCTTGAGAAAGTCACCCTGTCGGCCAATGGCAAGGAGCTGCCGCTGACCTTCACCGGGCCGGGCTACCTGGGTACCAAGGCGCGCTATGTGATGCTGCATTTCGACATCGGCGGCTATGACGAAGTGCCCGAGCGCCTTGACGTCCATTACGGTGTGCTCTTTGACGAGGATCCGGACCACCGCGGCTTCCTACTCATTGAAACCAACTGGGCGACGGGCACTTTTGCCAATGAGAAGGGCATCGCCCTGGTGTTTAGTCCGGATGCCCGGGATGACTCCATTGACCTCATCAGCCGTGACCGCTGGGGCGGTTTCGTTGCCGTGGTTGGGCTGGGCATTGAGCACATCTGGGAGGGCATCGACCACATCCTGTTTCTCATCGCCTTGCTAATCCCTGCGGTCATGCGGCGGGACGAAAAGGGCAAATGGCAGCCGATCGAGCGCTTCGGCCCGGCGCTGCTCAACGTGATCAAGATCGTCACTGCCTTCACGGTCGCGCACAGCGTGACGCTGAGCCTTGCCGCCCTGGGGATCATTAATTTGCCCGGAACCCTGGTTGAGGTGATTATCGCCGCTTCGATCGCCATCGCTGCAGCTGACATCCTCTATCCCATCTTCCGAGGAAGGGTGTGGGTCGTGGTGTTTGCCTTCGGCCTGTTTCATGGCTTCGGCTTCGCCGGCGCGCTCGCGGACATGGGGGTGTTCGGTGAGTTTGTCTGGATGCCGCTGCTGGCCTTTAACCTCGGCGTCGAGCTGGGGCAAATCGTCGTCGTGGCGGTGGTCTTCCCCTTGCTGTTCCTGGTGCGCAAGCTGGTGCTGTATCCCCGGGCCTTCATGCCGCTGGGCGCGCTGATGCTCATCCTCATTTCCTTTGCCTGGGTCGCGGAGCGTTCCCTGGACTTCACCTTCCGCGAGGTGGCCCGGGACATCGTCCGCGAGCTTAGGTCCTAGACAGGCGCGTCGTCCGATCGTGGCCGTCACGCTTCATCGCCTGGCCCTGGACGCGGCCATGGCGCGCCCGCAAGGCGCAGCCGTGCGGTGCGACGGTGAGGGTCTGAGCTGGTCGGAATTGGTCCGACGCAGCCACGGGGTGGCCCGGGTCCTGCTCGACCATGGCCTCACGCGTGGCGATCGGGTGGCGGTTCTGTTGCCCAAGTCCCTGGATGTGGCGACCGCCTTTTACGGTGTGTTCGCTGCGGGTGGGGCCCTGGTGCCGATCGATCCCAAGGCGCCACTTGAGCCGGTGATCCGGATTCTCCGAGCCACGGGCGTCCAGCAGCTCATCACCGCGCCTGCGCCGGGGCGCGAGTCGTTCGTCAACGCCCTGGCAGAGGCTTGCCCGGATCTGAAGCATGTCTTCGGGCTCGAATCGGATGACCATTTGTCACCCGTCGCCACACCCTGGTCCGCGGCCGAGGCGCTGGCGACGGAAACGCCACCGGGCGTGCCCATTGGCGGACTGGATACGTCCTACATCCAACACACCTCGGGCTCCACCGGCGAGCCAAAGCTGATCCGGCACACGCACGCCAGCGCCCTGGCATTCGCCGAGTGGGCTGCAGACGAATATGCCCTGACAGCAGATGATTGCCTGAGCAACCATTCCTCGCACCACACCTGCTTTGCCACCTTCGATTACTACGCGGCGGCGCGGGCCGCCGCCACCACGGTGGTGCTCACCCCGGCGGCCATGCTCATGCCGGCGAGCCTGGCGGCCCTGATCGAGGACGAGGGCAGTTCGGTCTGGTACTCGGTGCCCACGGCCCTGATCCAGCTGTTGTTGCGTGGCGGCCTCGAAGAACGCGACTGGCACCGCCTGCGCTGGGTGCTCTTTGCCGGTGAGACCTTCCCGGAGAAACATCTTCATGCACTGATGAGACTGCTGCCGGACACGCGCTTCAGCCATGTGTATGGGTCGACGGAGGTTAACGTCTGCACCTATTTCCACCTTCCGGGGGTGGACGAGGTGCCCTCACCGCTGCCCATTGGGCGCCCCTGCTCGAACGCGCGCGCCCTGGTGGTTGACGACCAGGGTAAACTCGTGACGCCCGGATCAACAGGCGAGCTGCTGATTCATGGCGCGACGGTCATGTCCGGGTACTGGGACGATCCGGAACGCAATCGTGTGGCCCTCGCCCACCGTCCGGGGCCTGGTGACCTCAGCGAGCCCTGGTACGGCACCGGTGACCGCGTCGTGGAGCTCGAGGATGGCAATCTTGCCTTTGGAGGGCGCGCGGATCTGCAGGTCAAGGTCCGGGGCCACCGGGTGGAGCTCGAAGAAATTGAGCACGCCCTGATGACGCTTGGGCCGGTGCTGGAAGCCGTAACCTTCACGGTGCCGGACGGTGAGGCCAGCGTCGCCCTTAAGGCTGCCGTGGTGGTGGATCCCGGTGCGGGTGTTACGCGTAAAGCCCTGTTGAGCGACCTCCGCCCGCATCTGCCGTCCTATGCAATGCCCTCAGAACTCAAACTCATGGATGCCTTGCCGCGGACGCCCACGGGCAAGGTCGACCGGGCCCAGCTGGCGGCCAGCTTTGAAGGGCTGCCTCCGGGGGACTGACCTCTGGCCAGCGTTCCCATGAGCGATTCTCCGACCACGCTTTCTACCTCCGTCAGCCAGGGCCTGTTCTGGGCGGGTGCGCGGCTTTCGCCGGGATCACCGCTCTACAACATGGCCTTCCGCATCGATTTCGATGGCCCGCTGCAACCTGAGCCCTTCGCGGACGCCGTGCATGCCGTGGTGGCCGAAAGCGATGCCTTGCGCAGTGTGTTTTACAGCGAAGACGGTCGGCTGGCGGCCCGGGTGCTTGAACAGGGCCAGCATCGCCATGTGTTCGTCGATCTAGAAGAGGAACCGTCGCGCGCTTCCGGAGCGGTTGACGACGCACAGGGCGACACGACGGTGGATCGCTGGATCGCACAGCGCATGCAGCTTCGCTTTGACCTGTCGGAATTCACCCTGGACAGTGCCTTGCTGCGGGTGTCTGACGCACATTGGGTGTGGTTCTTCAACCAGCACCACATAGCGACCGATGCGGGTTCCGCGGCCTTGTTTTACCGGCGCGTGGACGAGGAATATGCCCGCCGGACCGGCGATGGGCCGGGCCCTGCGGCGCCGCTGCCGGCGTACGCCGAGCACCTGCGCGAGGAGCGCGAGGGCCTCGGCACCCCCGCTCACGAGACCGCCGTGAACCATTGGCGTCAGCGTCTCAACGGACACGCCCAGCGGCTTGGCCTCTATGGTGCGCCGGCAGAAGATCAGCACACGGCATCACGGCGCCAGCGCGTGTCCTTTGGCCGTGAGCGGACGCAGCGACTGGATCGACTCGGAGCAACGGAAGGTATTCGCCTGCTGGGTGCCGACCTGACCCGCTTCGCTTTGCTGGCCACCGCCTGCGCTGCGTACCTGGGCCGGGTGTCGGGCGCGCGCAACATCGGCTTTGGGGCTACGACCCACAACCGGCGCTCTGCAAAGGACAAGGAGACCCTTGGCCTGTTCGTTGAGCTCTTTCCCCTGAGCGCCCGGCTGGAGGCTGGGGCCACGTTCCGGGACCTGTACGCCGTGCTCGCCGAAGAGGCCAATGGGCTGCTGTTCTTTGGGCGTCCGGGAGCGAGCTCTCCGGAAACGGCCAGGCAGTTCAATGTCATTCTCAACTACCTGCACGTCAATTTTGGTCCCTTTGCCGGTCAGCGTACCCGCGTGGAATGGGTGGACCCGCGCGCCGTGGATCCGGGTCACGCGCTGCGCTTCAACGTCTCGGATTTCACGGGCTCCGGCGTGCTCGAACTGGGCCTGGACGTCAATACGGATCGCTTCGATGAAACCCTCGCGGCGCGTATGCCGGGGCACTTTCTGCGTGTTCTCGACGCGATGCTGGACGACTTTGATGCGGTCATCGATCAGGTGCCGCTGGCCGAAGCGGGGGAGGCCAGCGTGCTGGACCGCACGGAACCCGTACCCGCGACGCTGGCGGACGCACCCACGGTCGTTTCCCTGTTCGAGCAGCAAGTGCGCACCCAGCCCGAAGCGGTGGCCCTGCGGCTGGGTGCGCTCGAGCTCTCCTACGCCACGCTCGAAGCCCGGTCTGCGACCCTGGCTCGCTTGCTGAGCGAGCACGGCATCGGAGCTGGCGACATCGTTGGTATCTGTGCCCGGCGTTCGCCGGCCATGATGGTGGCCGTGTTTGGCGTGCTGCGTTGCGGAGCGGCCTTCGCACCGCTCGAGCCAGGGCTACCGGCCCAGCGACTGAACCTGATTCTTGAGGACACAGGCGCCCGCGTGGTGGTCGTGGATGAAACGGGGGCGGAGGCCGTCGCTGGCGGACCAGACCGTACGGTGCTGACGCTGTACGAACACGGTGCCCGCATCACCGCAAGGACGGCCGGTACGGTCGCTGAGACCAGCAGTGTGTCCCGGTCTTCCGGGCGACCAGCGGCGCCACCTGCCGATGGCAGCCCGCCGGTAGAGAGCGCGCCACTCCGAGCCGATCCGGCCGCTCCTGCCTACGTCTACTACACCTCGGGAAGCACGGGTCGGCCAAAAGGGGTGGTGGTTGGGCACGCTGGCCTGGCGGACTACATTCTGTGGTCCTGGCAGTGCCTGTGCCCACCCGGCCCCGTGGATTTTCCCCTGTTTTCAGCCTTCGGTTTCGACCTGACCGTGGATGCCCTGTTTGTGCCCTTTGTCTCTGGCGGACGGCTGGTGATCTATCCGGAGCCCCTGGCGGGAACGGACCTTTCGATCCGCGAGGTGTTTGCCGATGATGCGGTGGATGTGGTCAAGCTGACACCGTCGCACCTGGCGCTGGTGGTGGAAACGGCCAGCCGCCCCCAGCGCATCCAAACCCTGCTGTTCAGCGGCGAGGAACTGAAATCGGAACTGGCGGCCCGCGGGCAGTCGGCGCTGGGCGAGCAGGTTGCAATGATCAACGAGTACGGCCCAACCGAGGCGATTGTCGGCTGTACCTGGCACCGCTTCGCCGAGGACCGTGATCAGACCCCCGGCGTCTCGATCGGAGTCCCCGGAGACGGTGCCTCGATCTACCTGCTGGATGAAGGAATGAATCCGGTTCCCATGCATGTGGAGGGCGAGGTCCATATTGGCGGTGATCGCCTGGCGCACGGTTACCTGGGTCGTGAACAGCTGACGGCGGAACGGTTTCTGGCGGATCCTTTCCGTGCCGGTGGGCGCATGTATCGGACCGGTGACCGGGCCGTCTGGGACGGTGAGCGTCTCCATTACCGCGGGCGCAGCGACGGCCAGGTCAAAATCCGGGGCAACCGGATTGAACTTGGCGAGGTGGAGCACGCCATTTCTGCCTTGCCGGGCATTGGCCGCTGCGTTGTTGCGCTCGTCTCCCTCGCGGGCGACGGATCTCCTGGTGCGACCCCTGGTGCGACTCCGGGTGCGACTCCGGGCGTGACTCCTGGTGCGTCTCCCGCCGTGTCTCCCAGGGTGGGTGGGGGCTCGCGGCTGGCCGCCTATTTCACCAGCAATGGCGCGATCGAGGTGGATGCGCTCCGGCGTCAGCTTGCGGAGGTGCTTACCGAGGCGATGATTCCGAGCTTCTTCATCGAGCTCGACGCGATTCCCGTCACGTCGAATGGAAAGATTGACCGGGCGGCGCTGCCCGATCCGCGCGAGGGATGGGTCGAGCAGGAGACGGTCTATCGTCCACCGGTTTCCGACGTTGAGCGGCAGCTGGCGAAGCTTTGGTGTGACGTGCTTACCGTCGACCGGGTCGGGCTCGATGACGACTTTTTTCAGTGGGGGGGTGACTCCATCACGGCCATCCAGCTCGTCGACCGGGCGCGCGCGGCAGGCCTGGCTGTCGAAGTTCCGGACCTCTTCGAGCAACCGATCCTGGGCGCCCTGGCGCGCACGATTGAGTCCCGCTGCAGTCTTGAAGACGAGGCCGCACCCGACGCGACCACAGAACGCTTCGCGCTCTCCGGCCTCGACCAGGCAGGGCTGGACCAGGTTGCACGGCTCCTCGGCGGTAAAACGGGCGGCGATGACGCTTCATGAAGCTCGAAAACGTCCAGGACGTCTATCCCCTGTCGCCCATGCAGACGGGCATGCTCTTTCATGCCATCGAAGCCAGCGAGCCGGGGCTTTACCTGCTGCAGCTGCGCGTGACGCTGGACGGCCCGGTTCACTTCGAAACGCTCCGCGATGCCTGGTCCGAGGTCGTTCAGCGCCACGAAGCGCTGCGTGCGGCCTTTGTCTGGGAAGGGCTGGACGAACCTTTGCAGGTGATTCACGAGCGGGTCGAGACTCGCTGGGTGCGGGTGGACGCTTCGGCGCCGGCCACCGGGGTTGGTCTGGGCGAGGACGGTCAGGGCGGAGACCCTGAAGCAGCCTGGCTGGCGGAGGACCGCCGCGAGGGCTTCGATCTGACGCAGGCGCCCCTGATGCGGCTTGCCTTGCTGAAGCTGGGTCCGGAACGGCATCGCCTGGTCTGGACTTTTCATCATCTGCTCGCGGACGCCTGGTCCATGGCAGTGGTCATGCAGGAGTTGCACGCCATTTACCACGCCCTGCGTGCCGGGCGCGAACCGGCGCTTTCGCCAGCCCCGGCGTACCGTGACTTCATAGGTTGGCTCAAGGCCCGTGACCTGGACGCGGCCAAGGCAAGCTGGCAACGCTATCTCGAAGGCGTCCGACAGCCGATGGCGCTGCGGTTTCCAGCGCAGGCCGCATCGGGCAGCGTGTCCGGGCGTCAACTGGAGACGCGGATCCTGTCCCAGGAACTGGGGATGGCCCTGACGGCGCTCGCCCAGGCACAACGCGTGACGCCGACGGCGCTCTATCTTGCGGCTTGGGGGATCGTACTCG
>JBCDHO010000028.1:0-13140 GCA_038749855.1 Pseudomonadota bacterium | reverse complement strand
TGGCTGATCGATCCGCTGGACGGTACCAAGGAGTTTGTGAACCGCAACGGCGAGTTCACGGTCAACATCGCGCTCATCGACGAGCACCAGCCCGTACTCGGCGTGGTGCACGTACCGGTGCTTGCACAGACGTATGCCGGGTTGGTCGGCACGGGCGCCTGGCGCCAGGACGGCGACGAGAAGCCCGTCCCAATCACCACCTTGCGCCCGCCGAGAGAAGTCCCCGTTGTGGTCGGCAGCCGCTCCCATGCCAACCCGCGGCTGGAAGCCTGCCTTGCCTGCGTGGGCCCGACGGAACTCATGAGCATGGGCAGCTCCCTGAAGTTTTGCCGCGTGGCCGAGGGGGTCGCTGATCTCTATCCCCGTCTGGGCCCGACCTCCGAGTGGGATACGGCTGCCGCCCAGGCCGTGGTGGAAGCCGCTGGCGGCCGGGTGCTGGAACTGGACGGTGCGGCCCTGTCCTACAACCGCAAGAAGGACATCCTGAATCCCTGGTTCATCGTGATTGGGGACCCGGAGGCCAACTGGATGGAGCGGCTCGACCTGAGCCTTGCGTCCTGACCGGAGCCGCTCGTGGAGTCATCGACACTCGCCATGCTGTCCAGCGGTGCCGGTTACCTGGGCATCGTGCTGTTCCTGGGCGCCTACCTGGGCCTGCAACTTCGCTTCCTTTCCAGCTTCGGCTATGCCTTTGCAACGCTGAACCTCGTTGCCACGCTGCTGGTGCTGTTCAGTCTCCAGCAGACGCTCGTGCTGGACGCCACCTCCGTCCTTTGGTGCTGGGTGGTGATCAGCCTTATGGGCATTGCCCGGACCTACCTCATCAATCGGAAACTGGCGTTTACTGATGAGGAAAAGCTGCTAATCGAAAAGCGCATGAGCAAGGCGCCCAGAGAGTTCGCCCGGCGCCTGTTCGATGCGGGTAACTGGCTGACGATTGAGCCTTATATCTACCTGACCCGCGAGGGGCGCCCGGTCGAGTACCTGTACTACCTCACCGGCGGACGCGCCGAAGTCAGCGTGGGCAAAACGCGCGTTGCCGAGGTGAACGAAGGACTGATCGGTGAGATTCACGTCCTGAGCGGCGACGCCGCATCGGCCAGCGTCCAGACCCAGGAACGCATTCGCGCGTTCTGCATCTCCGGGGAAAACCTCCGCCATCTTCGAGACAGCGACCCGCAGGCTGGCCTCTTCATCGAGCAGCTGTTGGCCGCGTCAACGCAGGAAAAGCTGATGAGCGCCAACCAGCGCATGAGCGGCGGGCGTTAGCCGAAGTCAGTCCACCGAAACGTCACTGCGCTGAAGAAGCCGAGCGAAAGGAACGCGCGCTACTCGGGCTGCATCACGAATAAGTCGGTCGTGATCGTGGAATCAATGCGGCCATCGGCGAGCGGCAAGTAACGGTTCAGGATAACCAGGTTCACCGCCGCCTGGTCAAGCGCACCCCACGCTGCGTCTTCACCCACATCTTCATAAACGATGGCGCCATTGCGAATGCGGACTCTTAAGCTCGCGGTTTCCGGGTTCGGCTGCCCTGTTTCCTTGGCCCGGGCTTCTACCTCGCGGGCATTTTCCAGGTACTGCTCCAGACGGGACGGCGCTGTCGAGAGGATATCCCCGTCGGTGACGAAGCCTTCCTCATCAATGCTCAGCTCGAATTCAATCTCACCGACCTCCCCAGGTTCCAGCGACCACATGGGGTAGCGCGGCGCAATGCCCTGCCAGATGGGACGATTCGGGTCCTCCCACGCCAGCTCCGAAAAGTCATCGACAACCCAGACCGATTGCTCAGCGACGAGCTCGTCGTCCAGGCTGACGATGATGGTCCAGAGCCCCGGCGCTGTCCGGTCCGGATTCAGTCCAACGTCATTGGTGTAGTAGTACTGGCCGTTCTCATCGGGAAGGAACTCGTAGGGCGTACTGATGACCAGCTCCCCCGCCCCATCAAACACGTCCATTCGCAGCATGATCCAGGCATCCGGGAGATCGGTAAGGTCCGTCCGGACCGTGAACTGCGTCAGGTCCTGGTAGCGCGTTGCGTGAATGACGCGCGCGGGCTCGTGATCGCCAACCCAGTCCGACATGACCAGGGTGATGGCCTCCTGGGCCTGAGCCGGAAACATGAAGGCGGCGGTGATAAGCGCTGCGAAGGCCTGATGACGTCCCATGGTCAGTTCCCTCTGGTTCACGAGGGCTCAGCGTACGTTTAAATTGGCACAGCGGTCAAAAAGGCTTCAGAACCGCCAGCAGCACAATCGCGATCAGGAACAGCACCGGGACCTCGTTGAAGTAGCGGTACCAGACGTGGGAGCGGACGTTTTCATCCGCGGCAAAGCGTTTGACCAGCCACCAGCACCAGAAGTGGTAGGCCACCAGCACCAGCAGCAACGTCAGCTTGGCGTGCAGCCAGCCCATTTGCAGGTAGGCGGGCAGCATGACGATCAGGGAAATACCGAACAGCCAGGTGAGGCCACCACCGAGGTGCGTCATGATCATGAGCTTGCGTTCCATGACCTTGAACGTCTCGCGGGTCACTTCGTCCTCGGCCATGGCGTGGTAAACGAAAATGCGCGGCAGGTAAAAGAGACCGGCGAACCAGGTCACCATGAAGATGAGGTGGAAGGCTTTAAGCCACAGCATGGGCGAGTTCCCAGGGGACGGTGCGCGCAGTGTAGCCAGCCCATGACCCCGCTGTCACTGCCGGGCTTTGGCCTCGTAATGCTGGGCTTGGACTTGCCACAAGGCCCTACCAGGCCGGTAGACTGGCGTCCCCGAATTGAAATTCTGACCGGTTATCGTCATATTCATGCCCATGAACATGCAAAACACAGCGACCCCACCGGTCGGCGGCATGGTCTTCACCGACGCCGCGGCGCGCAAGGTGATGGAACTGATCATGGAAGAGGCCAACCCGGAGCTTAAGCTGCGGGTCTACATTTCCGGTGGCGGCTGTTCGGGCTTCCAGTACGGCTTTACCTTTGACGAGGACGCCGAGGACGACGACATCCGCATCACGAACGACGGTGTGACGCTGGTGGTCGACCCCATGAGCTTTCAGTATCTGATGGGCGCCGAGGTGGATTACACCGAGAACCTGCAGGGCGCGCAGTTCGTTATCCGCAACCCCAACGCAACCACCACCTGCGGTTGCGGCTCGTCCTTCTCCATCTAAGCCATGCCCCTGGTCATCGACCGGTCCTCGCGCTCGCAGCGCAACCGGTTCACGTCCGTGCGTCTCGACCGACTGGTCGAACGACGTGATGATGCAGCCTGGGTTGACTCCGCCCTGGTGGCCGAGGATGCCCATTACGTGCCGCTCTGGCGCAGCCGTAGCCTGCTGGAGAATACCGACGAAGGCACCATCGCCGTTTACCTCCATCCCGGTGAACTGGAGCGCCTCGACCTCATTCAGCCGCCCACCTTGCTGGGCACGGACGACAAGCGAACCTACTTCGCCGTATCTGTCACGGATAAACAACGTGACGAGATCATCGCAGCGCGGCCCTGGGCCGAATTCGCCGACCTGCGCCGCCACTCGATCGACATGGACGCGAAGCACGCCGGCATCCTCGCCTACGCCAAGGCCCTGCATTACTGGCAGCACCGCCATCGCTTCTGCGGGTTCTGCGGCAATCCGACCCGCCTTATGTCCTCGGGGCACCGCATGGTCTGCAGCAATAGCGAGTGCGGTCGTCAGACCTTTCCGCGCATCGATCCCGCCATCATCGTGCTCGTCACCGAAGGCGATGCCTGCCTGCTGGGCCGCAACGCGCGCTGGCCAGCAAAGCGATTCTCAACCCTGGCCGGTTTCGTTGAGCCGGGCGAAAGCCTGGAGGATGCGGTGGCGCGGGAAGTGTTCGAAGAGTCCAGCGTGAGCCTGGGCGACATCCACTACGTCTCCTCTCAACCCTGGCCCTTCCCCGCCTCATCCATGTGTGGTTTTTATGCCGAGGCAACCAGCCGTTCAATGCAGACCTCCGAGGAGCTGGAGGAACTGCGCTGGTTTACACCGAGCGAACTCACCGACGCGGTACTGGCGGGCGACGTGCTCCTCTCCCCCCCGGTGTCGATCGCCTTCCAGCTCCTTGCCGGCTGGTTCCGGCAGCAAGGGGGTGGTGAGCTTGAGGACACCTATCGCCAGGCCCAGGAGCGTCGCGCCCTGCGGCGCCGACCTACGAAAAAAGCCGCAAGCTGATACCATGATGGCCGTCTCGCGGGGCCGTTGGCGGCGCCCGCTCGGCCCTTGGGGAACGCCGCATGACCATCACCGCCATCCTGCTCGCCTTTGCCCTGTGCTACTTCGTTCGCGAAATCGGTCGCCTGCACCGCTTTGAATGGCTGGGCGGCTTCGTCAAATGGTGCAATGGCGCGCTGGGCAGCCTGCCCGGCTGGAACGGCGCCGTAGGTTTTCTGCTGTTGCTGATCATCCCGCTGCTCGTGATCGGTCTGCTGCATAGCGGTGCCCACGGGCTGCTGGGCGCCCTCGGCGGCTTTCTGCTCTCGGTTGCGGTCCTGATTTACACCTTTGGGCCCCACGACCTGGACACGGACATTGATGCCATCATCCATGCCGAGGACGATGCCGCCCAGGCTCGGGCCATGCAGAACCTCCTGGGCCACTGCCCACCGGATGACGAAGCGTGCATGGCGAAGGCCGTGGAGGCGGTCTTCAAGGAAGCGCTGGAGCGCTGGTTCGGAACGATTTTCTGGTTCGCCGTGCTTGGCATTTACGGGGCCGTGCTCTATCGCCTAACCGATCGCATCACCGAGGACGGCATCGACCTGCCGGAAGGGCAGCAGGTCCTGTTCCGCCGGCTGCGCCAGGTCCTCGAATGGCCGGTGGCGCAACTCATGACCCTGGCGTTGGGGCTGGCAACGGATTTTGACTCGGTGCACAAGGCCTGGAAGAAGTACCACGACGAACAGGGCCATGGTCTTTTTGAGGGCGACAATGGCTTTCTCTACACGGCGGCCCAGCAGATCGTCCTGAGCGGACACGCCGCACGCGATGGCTATGCGGACCAGCTTTCGGGCCCCCTCGCCTGCCTTCGCCAGGCCATGGACCTGATCTGGCGCGTACTCGGCGTCTGGCTCACGGTGCTCGCCCTGCTGCTCCTCGTCGACGTGGTGGCATGAGGACAGCGGGGTCCATCCATCGCACCGCGTTGCCCCAGCCGACGTTCGACCGATCCAGCGCCGATGGATGGCCAGGTCGGTTCCGTTCTGGCCTGCTTGGACTGCTTGTCTTGCTGGCTCCACTGGCCGGTGCTGACGAAGCGGGTACCCACGCACGAGGGGTTATCCACCTTCCGGACGCCGGCGGCGAGTCGCTTCAGCTGACGGGCCCGGCCCAACGCATCATCACACTGGCACCTCATCTCACCGAGCTGGCCTACTACGCCGGAATCGGCGATCGGCTCGTGGCCACGGTCACATACAGTGACTTCCCAGCCGCAGCGGCTGAGCTGCCCCAGATCGGAGATGCGTTTCGCTTCGATCTCGAGCGCATGGTGACACTCGAGCCAGACCTCGTCATCGCCTGGGACTCGGGAAATTCAGAAGCGGCACTCACCACCATGACGCAGCTCGGTTTGCCCGTCTGGCGGACGCGGATCGCCAGCGTCCAGGACATGGCTGATGTGCTGCGGCAGCTCGGACACGCAACGGCGATCTCGACAGACGGCATCGCCTCGGCCGTCGAGGCCCGGTGGGCAGACATCATTTCGGCAAGGGACCGTCATGCATCGGTCAGCTTCTTCTACCAGATCGCCGAACGTCCGCTCTACACGGTGAATGGTGAACACCTCATCAGTCAGGGGCTGAGCGCCTGCGGCGGGGTCAACGTGTTCGAAGACTTGCCGACGCTTGCACCGCAAATTGGCCCCGAGGCCGTGCTCCAGGCGGACCCGCAGGTGATCTTTACCGGGTACGGGGGCGGCGATACAGATCCCCTCGCCCACTGGCGGAATTGGCCCCGCATGGCAGCCGTCCAGCACGATGGGCTCTTCACGCTCGAGGCCGACCTCATCAATCGCGCCACGCCGCGCTTCCTCGACGCCATCGACACCGCCTGCGCACTCCTTGATGACTACCGGGTGCGAACGGCAGCCCTCCCATGAGCGGGCTGCGCCGCCGAACGGCAGAACTGCTCGAGGCACACCGGCCCAACGACCCGCTGGGTAGCAACATCGATCGCTTTCTCATCGCCCTGATCCTGGCGAATGTGGTGGCAATCATCCTGGAAACCGTTCCCCAAATCGGCCAACGCTACGCGCTGTTTTTCTGGACCTTCGAACTGTTCAGCATCATGGTCTTCACCATCGAGTACCTGGCGCGCCTGTGGTCCTGTGTCGAGCAGCCGCTGGACGACACGGTCAGTCAACGACGATCACGCTGGCGCTGGGCGCTGTCTCCGCTGGGCCTGATTGACCTGCTGGCGATTCTGCCGTTTTACATTTTCCTCCTCACGCCGGAGCGCACCGCCGAGGCCTACCTTATGCTGCGTGTGTTCCGCGGGCTGCGGCTGCTGCGCCTGTGCAAGCTGGCACGCTACAGCCCGGCCGTGGGCATCCTGTTCTCCGTATTCCGCAAAGAGGCGCCGGTACTCACGGTGGCGGTTTCCTTCCTCGCGGCCATCCTGGTCTTCAGCTCCTGGGGCATCTACCTCCTTGAACGGGAGCTTCAGCCGGAGGCCTTCGGCACCATTCCTGACGCCATGTGGTGGGCCGTGGTCACCCTGACAACCGTGGGCTATGGAGACGTAGTACCCATGAGCCACGGCGGGCGTTTTTTTGCCGCTATCGTCGCGCTGCTGGGTATCGCCATGCTCGCGCTGCCGGCGGCGATCCTCGCCTCGGGTTTTTCCCGGGAGATTCATGGGCGCTCGAAGGCCTATGAGCGCGCGGTCGACCTGGCCCTCGCCAATGGCCGCCTGTCCGAGCGGGAAGCCGAGCAGCTGGAACTGCTGCGGGAAGAGCTGGGCATCTCAAGCGAAGAGGCCGTGGAAACCCTCATTGAGGCACGGCATGAGCGCGGTCAGGACCGTCAGTGCCCCCATTGCGGCAAGCCGCTGCAGGAAACCAAGCCCTAGCAGACCGTCCGCCATGAAGCGGCCCAGGCAGTGACCCTAGATCAGCCCAAACCCCAGCAGGAAGGCGATCAGCAAAAGCAGGACGCCGGTGAAGTTCTGCACCCAGCCCATGGTGACCTTGTCCAGGTAGCGCTTGCCAATGAGCACACCGGCGAAGGCGGCCAGGCAACCCACGATCACCAGTCCTGCGCTGCCCGCGGGCAGGGAGATGTTCTGCCCGACCAATAGCAGCAGGCCGAAGTAGGTCACGAGACGGACGGCGTCCACGAGCAGGCCGATTGTCGAGGCCGTGCCCACGAATTCCTTCGTGTCCATGCCGGTTTTGACCAGGAAGGCCGAGCGCAGGGCGCCCTGGTGACCGGACAGGCCGCCGAAGAAGCCGGACAAAAAACCGCCAACAAAGTAGTGCTTGCGTTCGAAGCGGATGCTCCTGAAGCGCGGCAGCAGCTCAAAGAGGGCGAAGAAGAACATCAGGCCGGCCATCACCAGCTTGAGCGGCGTGATCTGCGCCTCCCAGCCGCCCAGGGACCAGGTGAACATCGCCTCGCGCACGCTGAACCAGCCCAGCAGCGCCGCACCGATGATGGCGGCGAACACTGCGGGAATGCCAAACCGCAGCACCGTGTCCCGATCCGCGTGGCGTCCGAGCAGGGACACCTTGAACACGTTGTTGGCGCCATGGACGACGGCCGTGGCTGCCACCGCCACTTCGACGGGAAAGAACAGGGCAAAGACCGGCAGCAGCAGCGTGCCGAGTCCAAAACCGCTGTAGAGCGTGAGGCCGGCGGCGAGCAGAGAAGCGACAGCGACGACCAGGTAGTCCATGGGCGGGGCTCAGGTCTCCCCGCCGCGCGGGGTAACCGGCTCGAAGGCATGGTCCACCATGCGGTCGCCGTCAAAGATCCAGTTGGCCCGGAAGGACTCACCGCGCAGCAGCATCGGCAGCCAGATCTCATCGTCTTCCCACATCCGGTCGTAGGGAATGGCCGTAACGGAGGTCCAGCGCGGTGTTGCCTCGTCGGTTTCCGTCGGGGTGCCCTCAAACTGCCTGGTCCGATAGACAAAGCAGTGAATCGAATAGCCGTCCACGAACTGGAAACGGTGCTCGCCAAGCTGCTCGAGGGCGCTGACCTCGATGCCGAGTTCTTCACGGCACTCACGGATGGCGCAGGCCTCTACGGTCTCGCCCGGGTCGACCTTGCCGCCGGGGCCGTTGACCTTGCCCTTGCCCAGGCCCCGCTTCTTGTCGATGAGCAGGATCTCGTCGCCCCGCAGTACAAATACCAGCGTGGCCGTATCGACGGCCTGCCAGCTTGCCCAGTCGATCTCGTCGACGCGACGGGCGTGGGCGTGTTCCGCGCTCATCGGACCGTCGTTCCTTGCCGCCAGCTCACCCGGCAGTCCTCACTGGACCGTCAGTCGGCAGAACTTGCGTTTGCCCACCTGCAACACACCTTCAAAGCCTGGCGACAGCGAAAGGGAACGGTCAGCGACTTTCTCGCCGTCAATGCGCACACCGCCCTGCTGGATCATGCGGAAGGCCTCGGAGTTGCTCGCGGTTAAACCACACTGGCTCAGGGCGGCAGCGATTCCCACTTCGCCATCGATCGTTTGCTCCGGCATGTCCTCGGGCATCTCGCCCTGGCGGAAGCGCGCAATAAAGGTCTCCCGCGCCGCTTCGGCCGCGGCCCGGTCGTGGAACCGCTCGACGATTTCCTCGCACAGCAGGAACTTGATGTCGCGCGGGTTCTCCCCGTCGGCAACGCGTTGCTTCAGCGCGGCGAGCTCCGCATTGGGCCGGAAGCTCAGCAGGTCGAAGTAGCGCCACATGAGCTCATCAGAGATGGACATGAGCTTGCCGAACATCTCGTCCGGTGCATCCGTGATACCCACATAGTTGCCCAGGGACTTGGACATCTTCTGTACCCCGTCCAGGCCTTCGAGCAGCGGCAGGGTGATGATGATCTGTGGTGGCTGTCCATACTGCTGCTGCAGGTGACGCCCAACGAGCAGGTTGAACTTCTGGTCCGTACCGCCCATTTCGACGTCCGTTTCCAGGGCCACGGAATCGTAGGCCTGGGCCAGCGGGTAGAGGAACTCGTGCACACCAATGGGCTCACCGGAACGGTAGCGCTTTTCGAAGTCGTCGCGCTCGAGCATGCGCGCCACCGTGTACTTGGCCGCCAGGCGGATCATGCCTTCGGAACCGAGCTCATTGATCCACTCGGAGTTGAAGCGGATTTTTGTCTTCTCCCGATCGAGAATCTTGAACACCTGCTGGGCATAGGTTTCGGCGTTCGCTTCGACCTCCTCCCGCGTCAGGGGCTTACGGGTCACGTTCTTGCCGGTGGGATCGCCGATCATGCCGGTGAAATCGCCGATCAGGAACGTCACTTCGTGCCCGAGGTCCTGGAACTGGCGCATCTTGTTGATGATCACCGTATGACCCAGGTGCAGGTCCGGCGCCGTGGGGTCGAAGCCGACTTTTATCTTCAGCGTTTTACCCGCCTCGAGTCGCTCCTTCAGGTCCTCCAGCTTGATGATCTCATCGGTGCCCCGGGCGATCAGGTCCAGGGCCGCTTGCACGTCACTCATGGGTTCTCTTCTTGACCTTATTGTGGGCGGGCACAGGGCCCACCGACGCGTGGATAACAGGCACAGCATTGTAGCGGCAGGCCGCACCACGGAACACCGCCGTTTGACCGCCTTTCGACAGGCCGGTAAGGTGGCGCCAGCCAGAACTTCCAGCCGGAAGCGATGTCCATGCGCACGATGAAAATGAGAACCTTGGCAGACAAGGCACGCAGCTGGGCAGATGCCCATCCCTGGCGCCCCCATGTAACACGCACCCGCGTCGCCGTCACCGGCGCGACGATGATCGCTGTGGGCCTTGCCCTCGGCGGGCTGGATCGTGCGCCGCCGCCGGAATCACCGTTGCTGATTGAGACCCGTGAACTCGCCCTTCCGGAACACCCGGACGCGGTCGCGGAGTCGCTCCCGGGGTTCGCCGGTGTGAACGAGGTCTACCCCATGGCGACAGACAGCGCCGCCATGACCACACCGGAGCTGGCAGCGCTCACCCCCGCCACGCAACGCCTTGAGGCCTGGGACGAAGTGGAGGTCCGTCGCGGTCAGACCCTGGACCGGATCTTCCGTGACCAGGACTTCAGCGTTGGTCTGCTGCACGAAATCCTCGCCCTGAACGAGGACACGAAGCGCCTGACCCGCATTCGTCCGGGCGACGTCTTCGAATTCCAGCGCTCCGCCGACGGCGAACTTCAGCGCATGCGCTTCCCGATCGACGAGGATGCCTTCCTGCTCGTTGAGATCGGTGCTGCAGGTCCAGAGGCCAGCCGCCTGGAACGGGAGCTCTACCGTGAGCCTGCCGAAGTCGAGGGCCGCATCGAGTCGTCGTTGTTCCTCGGCGCCAAGGCCGCGGGCATGAGCGACACACTGACCATGGAGCTCGCCAACATCTTCGGCTGGGACATCGATTTCGTCCTGGACATCCGCAAGGGCGACCGCTTCTTCGTCCTCTACGAGAAAATCTACCGGGACGGTGAGTTCCTGCGCGACGGCAACATCCTCGCCGCCACCTTCATCAACCAGGGCGAGCGCTACCAGGCCTTCCGCTTCGAAGACGGAGACGGCATCGCCAACTACTACGCCCGCGACGGTCGGCCCATGAAGAAGGCTTTCCTGCGCGCGCCCCTGAACTTTTCGCGCATCAGTTCGAACTTCAATCCGCGGCGTGTACACCCGGTGCTTCGCCAGATCAGACCCCACCGGGGCATCGACTACGCGGCGCCCGTGGGCACGGCGGTCTATGCGGCCGGCGACGGCCGCGTCATCACCTCGGCCTATGACAAGTACAACGGTCACCACGTATTTATTCAGCACCCTGGCGGCATCGTCACCAAGTACCTTCATTTCCATAAGCGAACGGTGAAGAGGGGTCAGTCCGTACGGCAAGGACAAACGATCGGCACCGTCGGCGCCACCGGCATGGTGACCGGCGCCCATCTCCATTACGAGTTTGTGGTCAATGGCGTACACCGCAACCCGCGAACCGTGCCTCTGCCCAAGGCGGAGCCGCTCCTGGACCAGCAGCTGGTCCGCTTCCAGGCCGAATCAGCACCGCTAATGAATCGCCTGGGTCGGCTCGAATCGGCCTCCCTGTACGCCGCACGGGAGTGACCCCGGCGCTCTACATCGGACTGATTTCCGGCACCAGCCGGGACGGGCTGGACGCCGCCCTCGTCGATCTCTCACAGGAACACCCCCGGCTGCTCAAGGCAGCGTGTACACCCTATCCGGAAAGCCTCCGGGCGGAACTCGATCACCTGCTCGACCTGGGGCGCCGGCCACAGACAGCCGAATGCATGGGGCTCGACATGGCCCTTGGCGGGTTCTTCGCCGACGCCTGCCAGGGACTGCTGGATGACGCTGGCCAATCGGCATCGGCGGTGATGGCCATCGGCTCCCACGGTCAGACCGTCTGGCATGAGCCCAACGGCCCGGACCCCGTTTCCCTGCAGATCGGCAACGCCGAAGTGCTGTCCCGACAAACGGGCCTGACGGTGGTCTCAGACTTTCGCAGCGCCGACCTTGCGCTCGGTGGCCAGGGCGCGCCGCTCGCGCCCCTGTTGCACCGGGGCCTGTTCGGCAGGCTTGCACCGTGCGCGGTGCTGAACCTGGGTGGTATCGCCAACCTGACGCTGCTGGAACCGGACGGGGCCGTCAGCGGCTTTGATACGGGTCCAGCCAACTGCCTGCTCGACAGCTGGTGTCTTTCCCGGCGCGGTGAGCCCTTTGATGATGACGGCGCCTGGGCGGCCTCGGGGCAGGTCCTGACCGAACTGCTCGAACAGTGGCTGGAGGACCCCTACTTCGCCTTACCCACGCCGAAGAGCACGGGGCTTGAGCACTTCAATCGCAGCTGGCTGGCGCAGCGGCTGCAGGGAGACGAGGCGCCCGAGGACGTGCAGCGAACGCTGATGGCCCTCACGGTGGAGAGCGTCGCCCAGGCCCTGGAGCGACACGCCACATTGGCGGGGCCAGTCCTGGTATGCGGCGGCGGCGTTCACAACGGTTTCCTGATGCGTGAACTTGCCGCCCGACTGCCGGACCGAACCGTCGAATCAACCCAGGCCCATGGCATCGATCCCGATTGGGTAGAGGCGGTGCTTTTTGCCTGGCTGGCGCAGCAGCGCCTGGCCGACCAGCTCCAGGACACCGCGCCCATCACCGGTGCACGAGCGCCCGCCCTGCTCGGGCGTGTCACCCCCGCGCCCGAAACCGGAGCCTACGCATGAACCTTTTACTGAACATCCTGTGGTTTTTGCTGTTCGGCTGGCTGGTGTTTCTGGCCTACCTGATCGGTGCGCTCATCCTGTGCATTACGATCATCGGCATCCCCTTTGGCATCCAGTGTTTTAAGCTTTCCATCCTGGGCCTCGCGCCCTTCGGCAAGGTGATCCGTGAACGTGATCCGCCGAGCGGACCGCTCGCGATCATCATGAACATCATCTGGATTCTGCTGCCCGGGCTGGAACTGGCCCTGCTGCACCTGGTGCTTGCCGGGCTTTTTGCCATCACGATCATCGGCCTGCCCTTCGCGGCGCAGCACCTGAAAATGACCAGCCTTGCCATCCTGCCGTTCGGGTATCGGGTCGATGACTGAAACCTCAGACCTTGCCGCGGCAGACGTCGATGTCGACGCCCTGCTCGCCGCCTGGTTTGGCGACACGCGCGCACACCCGGAACGCATACCGGAGCGCCTGCCCTGGTGGTTCCAGCCAAACGACGAGCGCGACCGCATGCTGGTGAGCCGCTACGAGGGCGTCTGCCGAGCGGCCCGCAACGGAAACCTCGACACGCTGGCCACATCACCGCGGGGCCGACTCGCGCTCATCCTGCTGCTCGATCAGCTTCCGCGAAACCTGTACCGGGGCAGTGCCGACGCCTTCGCCTGCGATCCCCAGGTGCTGGAACTCTGCCTGGAAGGGCACCGACTGGGTCAGGACCGGGAACTGTCCCTGATTGAGAAG
>JBCDHO010000027.1:0-13637 GCA_038749855.1 Pseudomonadota bacterium | reverse complement strand
CCGCTGGCCACGATCAACAATCTTCAGCAGCTGACCGCCAAAGGCTTCCCAGCGCCCCGTTTCCTCCCACAGCTCCGCAGGCTGCACCGCAGGCATCAGCATTTCGAGATAGCCGGCCCGGTCCATCTCTTCGCGCACGATGGCTTCCACCTTGCGCAGAACGCGCAGGCCCAGCGGGCTCCAGGTGTAAATCCCGGACGTGAGTTTGCGGATCATGCCGCTGCGGATCATCAGCTGGTGGCTGGTAATCTCTGCATCGGCGGGCGTTTCGCGGGTCGTGCTGAGGTGATAGTTGCTGGTTCTCATGGTGTTCTTCACGGTCAAGACGGCCCGCCGGACAGGGTCCGGTACCGTCAAAAGGACAATTCGCTAGTGTAAGGCTTTCAGACCCCGGAGGGCAGGCGCGGAACCGCGCGGATCAGTAATCCGCGCAGTTATCGTCAACGAAGGTCTGGGACTCCTCGATCATGGAAAGGCGCTCGTTGTCATCGAGGCGATAGGAGGTGCCGTCGGGATTCTGGACCAGGATATTGGTCCGCGGAACGAGCTGCTCGAGCCGGGAACGCTGCGCAGCGCAGGCGGCGGTCAGACGTTCTGCTTCCTGCCGTTCTGCTTCGATTCGTTCGGCCCGCTCTTCGCGGTTCTGCTCGGCGGCGCTGGGTTCATCCGCGTTGGCCGAGCGGCGTGCCCCCGCGTAGGGATCATCGGCTGACTGTGGGGGCATGGCCTTGACGGTCACGAGTTCGGCTTGCACGCCCTCAGGCGGCCGTTCGCCGTAATGCACCGTTCCGCGTTCATCCACCCATTTGTATATGGTGTCGGCAACAGCTGTTGTAGCACTCACGCACAACAGCGCGGTCAGAAACGTCCCTTTGATAATGCGCATCATGGCATCAGTCCTTTGCTCTCTGCCTGCCGGTTTATAACACATTGACTGCCTGACGACAGGTTCCTGGCCGTTATGCACCGTCGGTTCAGCGGGACTGCCGTGCTATGATCGGCGGCCGCTTTTGTGCGATTCAGACCCTATGGCTGGACCTCGAGACATACGCGAGAAAGGCGCGTTCCTGCTGCCCAACGCCCTGACCACCGGCGCCTTGTTTGCCGGCGTGTACTCAATCATGTCGGGCATCAATGGTGATTATGCGGCCGCCGCCGTAGCCATCGGCATTGCTGGCCTGCTCGATGGGTTGGATGGGCGCGTGGCGCGACTGACCAACACGCAAAGCGAGTTTGGTGTTCAGTATGACAGCCTCTCGGACATGATCTCCTTCGGCCTGGCGCCGGCCATACTCGCCTTTAACTGGTCCCTGCAAAGCCTTGGCGATCTGTCGCCCATGGCCGGCAAGCTGGGTTGGCTGGCAGCGTTCGTCTACATCGCCTGTGCCGCGCTCCGGCTGGCGCGCTTCAATGCCCAGGCCGGTGGAGACGAGCGCTCCCACTTCCAGGGCCTGGCAAGCCCGGCTGCGGCGGTCACCCTGGCGGCCGTTATCTGGTTTTTCGAGGACAATGGGGTGGCCGGTTCCAGCGTGGCGTGGCTAATCTGGCTGGTTACCCTGGCGGTTGGCCTGCTGATGTTCTCCAACGTTCGCTACTTCAGCTTCAAGACCGTGGCCACCAATGAGAAGGTGCCGATCACCTGGCTGTTCGGTTTTGCCCTGGCGCTGGTTCTGTTCGCTGTCGACCCGCCGATCGTGGTGATGGTGATTGGCATCATCTACATCTCGAGTGGCGTCATTTACACCCTGAACGGCCGTCGTAAGCGCCAGGCACGGCGCGCGCTGCGTCGCCGCATGCGTCGCCAGGCAGCCGAGCAACGGCGTGGCACGCAAACATCTCAGGGCGTGGCGACAGATGCAGAAGCGAGCGCAAGCACCGGTTCTGGTTCAGACAGCGGTGCCGGCCAAGGCACCGGCAGTGGGAACAGTAACGGCGGTGGCAATGGCGCCGATACTGGCACCAGTAGCGGCACGAGTTATGGTACGAGCAAGAGCACCGGTGCTGCCCGCGAGCGCACCACGGACGCGCGTGTCGATGAGTGAGCGCAGTGCCTACCTGGCTGCACTGGGATTGACGGACTGGGTACGGCGGGGTAGCGATGCGCCTACCGAAGAGCGGCCTGCGACTGCCGGGCCTGCATCGAACGAGCCTGCATCGGACGGGCCTGCATCGGACGGGCCTGGAGCAACAAAGACAGCCACGCCAACGCCGACCGTCGAGCGTTCTGCGCCGCAAGAGCCCATAGCCGATGCAAAGAGCCCGGGCCGCGCGGGCATCACGCTGGGTCCTGGCAAAGGCAGCTGCCTTTTTCTGTGCGCGCCGGGCGATGATGAATCTTCCGCGCTCGCATCGGACCTCGCGCGCGTCCTGGGGGAACCCCCCGTTTGGGCACATCTGGCGTCAGATCAGTCCGGTCAGCCCCTGGAACTGGCGATTGCCGAGCGGCTCTTTACGCAGGTGGTGGTCTTTGGTGAAGCGGCTGCTCGGCTGGTCTTTGATGGCGCACCGCCGCCCACCTGTGGGCCGGCCCGCGTCACCGTGGTCGATGCGCTGACGCGCCTGGGCCGTGACGCCGGTGCCCGCCGTTCCTGCTGGATGGCCTTCAAGGCCGCCGGCTTAGTGCCGCGACCATGAGCGCAGAACCTCAGGGTCTGCACCCGGTTCTGCGGCCGCTGCGTGAGGATGATCTCGACGCCATTATGGCCATCGAGGAGGCGGCCTATCCGTTCCCCTGGACCCGCGGCATCTTTGCCGAGTGCCTTCGCGTGGGTTACGGCTGCCTTGGCATCATTGTGGATGGGGCGCTGGTTGGCTACGTCATTTTCAACTGGGCCGCCGGTGAGTCCCACCTGCTGAATCTCTGCATTCACCCCCATCGACAGGGCCGTGGACTGGGTGGCTTGCTGCTGGACCAGGCGCTGGAGCGCGCCCGGGCCCTCGGCTGTGAGGCCATGTACCTGGAAGTGCGTCCTTCCAACCCGCAGGCAGCGGCCATGTACCGCCGTCGCGGCTTCCAGGTCGTGGGAAGGCGGCCGGACTACTACCGGGCGGAAGGGGGTCGGGAAGACGCGATTGTGATGCGCCTGGCCATCCCTGGCCACGATACGGCACTGGCGCGCCGGGGCGGTTAGTCCCCCAGGGCGGACAGGCGCACCAGCTGGGCTTCCAGCTCTTCGACGGTCGCCGTATGGGCGGCAAGCCGCTCCCGTTCCTGGGCTACCACGGCCTCCGGGGCATTATCGACGAAACGCGGATTGTTCATCTTTGCTGTGGAGCGCTCGAGGTCCTTGCGTTCTTTTTCCAGCAGCTTGCCCAGGCGCCGGCTTTCTTCGCCGACATCAACCAGTCCTTTCAGCGGAATCAGCACGCGCAAATCCCCGACGAGAGCGACAGCGCACTGGCTGGCATCGTGGCCTTCTCCCACCCAGCGGAATCCGCTGATGCGACCGACGCCCTCAAGCAACGGTCCGGCCAGTGCCAGGTGTTCACGGTCACGTTCGTCACCGCCCTGCAGCAGCACGTCCAGGGCGCGTGCCGGTGCGACGTTGAGCTCCGCGCGAATGCGGCGCACACCCTGGAGCAGGGCCTTCAGCCAATCGACGTGCGCCTCGGCGGTTTCGTCAGGGTCCGGCGCATCCGGCCAGTCAGCGATCACGATGCTCTCACCGGTCTTTCCGAGCCGCGGCGCTATGCCCTGCCAGATTTCCTCGGTGATGAAGGGTGTGAAGGGATGCAGAGCGCGCAGCGTGGCCTCCAGGACCTCCAGCAACGTGTGGCGCGTGGCGTTCTGCGCTGCGGCGTCCCCGTCCTGGAGTGCCGGCTTGGACAGTTCCAGGTACCAGTCGCAGTATTCGTTCCAGGTGAATTCGTAGAGGGCCTGCGTTGCCAGGTCCATGCGGTAATCCGCGAGGTGACCTTCCAAGGCGCTCAGCATGGCGCCGAAGCGTGAGCGAATCCAGCGGTCCGTCAGGGAACGGGTTTCGGGAAGGTCGATCTCATATTCCCCGGTTTGAAGGGTGACATAGCGCGTCGCATTCCAGAGCTTGTTGCAAAAGTTGCGATAACCCTCGATCCGTCCCAGGTCGAAACGGATGTCGCGGCCGGTCGTGGCGAGCGATGCAAAGGTCAGACGCAGGGCGTCGCAACCGAAGGCCGGGATACCGTCCGGGAACTCCTTGCGGGTCGCTTTTTCGATGGCAGGTGCCATGCGGGGCTGCATGAGCCCGGTGGTCCGTTTCTCAACCAGCGGTTCCAGCTCGATGCCGTCGATCAGGTCAATCGGATCGAGGACGTTGCCCTTGGACTTGGACATTTTCTGGCCCTGGGCGTCCATGATCAGGCCGTGAATATATATGTCTCGGAAGGGCACATCGCCGGCGAAGCGAAGACCCATCATGATCATGCGTGCGACCCAGAAAAAAATAATGTCGAAGCCCGTGACCAGCACGCTCGTCGGGTAGAAGGTCTTGAGCCGCCGGGTCTGGTCTGGCCAGCCCAGCGTGGTGAAGGGCCAGAGCGCAGAGGAGAACCAGGTGTCGAGTACATCCTCGTCCTGGTGCAGCGGTACGTCGTCTGCCAGGCTCGAGCGCCGCCGGGCATCCGCTTCGTCCAGGCCGACATGAACACCACCGTTCGCGTCGTACCAGGCGGGTATCCGATGTCCCCACCAGAGCTGGCGGGAGATGCACCAGTCCTGGATGTCGTTCATCCAATTGAAGTAGGTCTTGTTCCAGTTTTCCGGCACAAATCGGATGCGGCCGTCTTTTACCGCCTCAATGGCTGGTTCTGCCAGCGGGGCGATCTTCACGTACCACTGGTCCGTCAGGTATGGCTCGATAACAGCCCGTGATCGGTCACCGCGCGGCACCATGAGTCGGTGGGGCTGCACCTTCTCGAGCAAGCCCGCTTCTTCCAGGTCGCTGACGATGCGTTTGCGCGCCTCGAAACGGTCGAGGCCACGGTAGGCGGGTGGCGCCTGGTCATTCATGGCGGCGTCCGGGGTTAGCACGTTCACCATCGGGAGATCGTGGCGCAAACCGACCTCGTAGTCGTTGAAGTCGTGGGCTGGTGTGATCTTCACGCAGCCTGTCCCGAATTCCGGATCAACATAGTCGTCCGCTATGACGGGAATCTCCCGATCGGTCAGGGGCAGTTTGAGCCGCTGACCGACCAGCGAAGCGAAGCGCTCGTCTTTTGGGCTGACGGCCACGGCCGTATCTCCCAGCAACGTTTCCGGGCGCGTTGTGGCCACGACCACCTGGCCACTGCCATCAGCGATCGGATAGCGAATGTGCCAGAGGTGTCCGTTCTCTTCCTCGTTGTCGACTTCGAGGTCAGATACCGCCGTGTGCAGCACCGGGTCCCAGTTTACAAGGCGCTTACGACGCTCGATCAGGCCTTCGTCGAAGAGTGAGACAAACACACGGGTCACGGCCTCGGACAGGCCTTCGTCCATGGTGAAGCGCGCGTGGGACCAGTCCACGGACGCGCCCAGGCGCCGCATCTGGCCCTCGATGGTGCCGCCAGACTGGGCTTTCCAGTCCCAGACCGCGTCCACGAATGCGTCCCGCCCGAGATCGTGGCGCGAAACCCCGTCACCGGCGAGCTGACGCTCAACGACCATTTGCGTGGCAATGCCCGCGTGGTCGGTGCCGGGCTGCCACAGCGTGGGGTGGCCCAGCATGCGGTGATAGCGCGTCAGGATGTCCATGATGGTGTCCTGAAACGCGTGACCCATGTGCAGGCTGCCTGTGACATTGGGTGGCGGCAGCATGATGCAGAAGGGCGTACCTTCGGCGCCGGCGTCGGGCGCGAAGTAACCGCGTGATTCCCAGGTCTCGTACCAGCGGCGTTCGATGTCCGCGGGGCTATAGCTCTTATCCATGGGTGTCAGGTGTTCTCGGTGGGACTGCAGGTCGTGCAGGTCCATTTTGCCGTTGGTTGCGTATTGACGTTCGTTCGGGGACGCGCGGAAGGGCAGCGCCCGGTGCCCGGGCCCCGGTCAGTTGATCTGGTGCGCCTTCGGGTCATGACCGTCCGCCCGATAGGCGCGAAACTTATCGCGGGCAGCAGCCCGGTCTTCGTCGTGGAACGGAACGATCTCAAGCAGGCGGCGCCAGGGTCGAGGTGCCGGCAAGGGCCGGTCGGTGAGGTTGATCACAACGTCACCGTTCTCACCCGGCGGCTCCATGAGCAGGGACACTGGCGCGGGGTGGTCCGTGCCCTGCTCGTGCGGCAGGAACCGACCCTCCGGCGTTTGCCAGAGCAGCCGGTCGAGGTCTTGCACCTGCGCCGCATCCCGTCCGATGATGGCGACCCGATGCCCTCGCTCCCAGGCCATCATGGCCAGCTTGCAGGCCAGCTGCTCTGCGCCGCGCTCCGGTCCGGCCAGCTGGTAAAAATCGACCTGGCAGGGCGAGGACACTTACGGCTGGCCGGCCCGGTCCATGAGAAAGCGTGTCAGCAGGCCAACGGGACGACCGGTTGCCCCTTCCTTGCCATTCCACTTCCAGGCAGAGCCGGCGATGTCGATGTGCGCCCAGCGCATGTCCCGCGTGAATTTCTCCAGAAAGCAGCCAGCAGTAATGGCGCCTGCCGGGGCGCCCCCGATGTTTTGCATGTCGGCAAACGGCGTCTTGAGCTGCTGATGGTAGTCCTCCCAGAGCGGCAAGCGCCAGCCGCGGTCTACCGCCGCCTGGCCGGCGGAAACCAGCTCTTCCGCCAGGTCATCGTGGGGCGTCATCACGCCGGATGCGTGGTGCCCAAGCGCAATGACACAAGCACCGGTCAGCGTGGCCACGTCGATGATGGCGGCCGGGTCGAAGCGCTCGGAGTAGGTGAGGGCGTCGCAGAGTGCCAGGCGACCTTCCGCGTCTGTGTTCAGGACTTCAATGGTCTTGCCCGCCATGCTGCCAATGACATCGCCCGGCCGATAGGCTTTGCCGTCCGGCATGTTTTCGACCGCTGCAACCACGGTGATGAGGTTGATCGGCAGCTGCATCTCGGCGCAGGATTCGAAGGCGCCGATGACCGAAGCCGCGCCGCACATATCGAACTTCATCTCGTCCATGCTTTCGCGGGGCTTCAGTGAGATGCCCCCCGTATCAAAGGTGACGCCTTTGCCGACCAGCACATAGGGTTGTTGGTCGTCATCGGCGCCGCGATAGCTCAGCACGATCAGGCGCGGCGGATTGGCGCTGCCCTGGCCAACAGCGAGCAGTGCTTCCATGCCAAGGGCCGCCATGTCCTTGCGCTTGAGCACCTCGATCTCACAGTTGTCGTAGCGCTTGGCAATGGCCTTGCACTCCTGCGCCAGGAAGATGGGTGTGCAAATGTTCGGCGGAAGGTTGCCTAGCTCGCGCGCGCGCTGCGTTCCTGTTGCCAGGGCCTTACCCTGGTCAACCGCCGACTGTTGCTCGGGTTCGCCCTGAAAGCTTGCAGCGTCGAGGGGACGCGGCTCGTCGTCTCGCAGGGGCTTGGTGGTCACGTAGCGGTAGTTGCCGTGTTCGATGCAAAACACCGACTGGCGCAGGCGCCAGTTCGCGTCCAGATCTTCCACCTCCAGCCCAGCGAGGGCCACATGTGCGGAACGAACGGCATGGGTTCGCAGGAAAGCGCCCGCGGTCAGACACATGTTGTGGTAGCGCACCCGTTCGAATTTGTCGGCCTTACCGCCGCCCACGACAAGCACCCGTTCGGCGGCCACGCCGTCAAGTCCGTGAATGAGCGTCGTGTGGTTGCGGTCCGGATCGATATCGCCGCTTTCGATCATGGCCGAAATGCGGCCGCCGCTCGCGGCATCGATCTCCGCAGCAGGTCCACTGAGTGGTGCGTCTTCAAGCACCCCGATCACGAGGCAGGGCGTTTCAATGGTCAGGAGCGGGGTGTTGTCGAGCGTTATATTCATGGTTGCCGGGTTCCCCTTCAGCGTCGTGGGCGCCCAAATCCCTTGGGCGCGTACAAAATCGCGACAGTGTAACCGAACCGTCGTCATTTTTCGTGTAGGCGGCACGCTGCTTTGATGCCTGTCGTATGCCTTGCACGGCACATCGGGCACGGTTACCGTTGCCGCAGGGTCTTCGGGCCAACGGTCCGCCCACCACGTCTTCATGGGAATCTTCGCGTGTCGATCCTGCAACGCTACATATTCAGGGAGTGGTTCTGGACCCTGCTGGCCGTGAGCATCGTGCTCTGGGTCGTGCTCATGGGTGTGTTCGTTGGTGAACTGCTCAACGACATCGCCGACGGACGAGTGCCGACCGGCCTACTCGGCAAGCAGCTGCTGCTTGCGACCCCAGAGATGCTGTCGAAATTGCTTCCCCTGGCTGGTTTCGTAGCGGTCATGTGGGGCCTGGGACGCCTGTATCGGGACCAGGAAATGGTCGTGATGCGCTCCAGCGGGTTTAACTGGCGCTATCTGCTCCGCCCCCTGTTTATGATGACGCTCCCGGTGGCCGCCCTGTTGCTGGCCATCACCCTTTGGGCGGCGCCCAAGGCCGCGGCGCTTTCCGAGTCGCTCCTCGAGGAAGCGCTGCGCTCGGCGTCGCTTTGGGGTCTGCAGGCCGGACGTTTCCAAGTGATGCAGAGTGGCGATCTGGTCCTGTATGTGGAGCAGATGGATCGGGAAGGGCGGCGCATGAGCAACGTGTTCGTGCGCCAGAAGGACGCGGACCGTGCGCGCATCTGGACCGCGCGCGAGGGTGAATACTGGGTCGACCAAGAAACGGGCCGCCGCTACCTCACCCTGCAGAATGGCGCGGTGACCGATGCGCGTCCGGAGGGTCGTGACGTTCGCATTCTCAGTTTCGAGCGCAATGATTTGCAGCTCCCGGATCCGCCTCGACGTAGCCGGGAGATGAGCCTCGAATCTGTGCCCCTGGCGACGCTGCTGTCCAGCACTGACGCAGCGAACAGTGCCGAGTTGCAGTGGCGGCTGTCACCGGCTATCGCCGCCGTAATCCTCGGCCTGCTGGCCATACCACTCTCCCATTCCGGACCCCGTGAGGGTCGCGGTGGGCGCGTCGCGCTGGGCATTTTGATCTACGCCGTTTATGCCAACACCCTCAGCCTCTGTCGAAGCTGGGTTGAAAGCGAAACCCTGCCTGCCTTTATCGGCACCTGGTGGGTCCACGGCGTATTGCTTTTGGTGGCCTTGTTCTGGCTCTACCGCCAGGGCCGCATGGTGGGCAGCTCGTGATCAAGATCGTCGACCGCTACATGGGGCATTCAGCCCTGCTTGGCGTGCTGGGTGTCTGGGCCGGCCTGACCGTACTGATGGCCATGTTCACGTTTCTTGACCAGCTCGGTGACGGGGGCGGTTCCCTGGGTGAAGTGCTCACTTACGTTGCATTGAAGTCCGTAAACGGCGCGTACATCGTGTTTCCGGTCGCTGCCTTGCTGGGCGCGATGATCGGCGTTGGAGGTCTGGCCGCCGGCAATGAGCTGGTCGCTCTGCGGACATCCGGCGTATCACGGCTGCGCTTGAGTGGCTCTGTGCTGGGCGCGGTGTTCCTGCTGACCATGGCGGTCATGGTCATTGGCGAGTGGGTGATGCCGGCGGCAGAGCAGCAGGCGCGCACCCTCAGACTGCAGGCGATCGAAGGCAACCAGGACATTACCGGTGGCTTCGACATCTGGATCCGAGATGGTCAGGATTTCATCCACATTCGGCGTTCCATCGTGGACGATGACGACGCGAGCGTGGAGATGACCCTGGTTGATGTGGTGCGCTATCGCTTCGACGCGGCCCAGACCCTGGCCCAGGTTGACTACGCCGAGTCTGCGACCTACGACGGTGAAGCATGGCGGCTGCGCGGAACCGAGCAGACGAGGGTAACGGCCGATGGCATCGAGACCGAGGCGCTGCCCGATCAGGCCTGGGCGGCCGGTTTTGAGCCGGGCCTGCTCAGTACGGCCATTGTTCGCCCTCGCTACATGTCCATCCGTGATATTCGGGAACAGGTGTCTTTTCTTGAGCAGAACGGCCTGGACAGCACCTCTTATACGTCCGTGCTCTGGACCAAGCTATTGCTGCCACTCAGCGTACTTGCGCTGGTACTGGCCGGTATGCCGTTCCTGTTCGGCGCGGCGCGCACCCAGAGCTTGGGCGTTCGCATTTTCATCGGCATGTCCCTCGGGGGCGTCTTCATGATCGTCGCCAAGACCATGCAGAACTTCAGCGAGGCCTATGACCTTCCTTCCTGGCTCGGTGCGAGTTTGCCTTCGCTGGTGCTGGCCACGGTGGTCGTGATTGTGCTCAAGCGTTCAGTCTGACGGCGGACGCGGTGTCGATCCGCCCACTCAATCGATAGCGCCTGCATCCGGTGATCGGCTGTGCGCGCTGTCCCCGGGCGCAGCGTTCCCCCGCTTGACCCGTTCTCTCCGCTGCAGGCGCGTACCGCTGAGCCGGTCGTGCCAGCACGCGCGATCCTCGCGCAGCAGGGCCGACCAGTAGCCCAGTCCGGCCGGAAGCAAAGACACAATGGCCGTGGCAAATCGCAGGGTACAGGCACCCCAGCTTGGGCGGCGACCGTCATCGTCAATGACTTCGATCTTCCAGGCGCGCATGCCCAGGGTCTGACCGGAGCTTGTCCAGCACAAGCCAAAGTAAAGAAACCAGGCGCCCAGGATGTAGAGCGTATAGAGCGGACTCGACCCGAGGCGCACGATGTCGCCCGTAAATGGCAGGGCGATCAGAGCGGCGATGAATACGATTGCGAGGGAGGGCAGGAAATCGTAGAGCATGATCAGCAATCTGCGGCCCAGCCCACACGGTGCTGCGGGGTCGGGTATCGGCTTGCTGGCAGGCTGTGCAGTATCAGTCATAGGTCGATGGTACGGCCAGGCAGGTCAACGCGTTGTGGTGGCAAAGTGTGGTGCTGCAAGGGCTTGGGTGCCATTGGTCATGGTCTTAGGTGTGGTTACGGGTGGAAAATTTCTTCCGGGTTGCGCGTGCTCCGCCAGCCAGTTTGCACTACGCACCAGCGCCCCGATGGCGTCGTGCCTCACTTTCCGGAGGTGCACCGCGCTGTGGCCTTCCGCATGCAAGTGGTTGTGGAATTGTGCGGGCGGCTTCAGGTATCCTCGGTCGTCCCGCTGCCCTCAGGGGTAGGCGGGGCCGGCGCTCGCGCCGAAACGAGTCAGACACCCCGCAAAAATTTTGGAAAAGGCGATGCCACAAAAAACCAGATTCAAATCCCTGGTGCTCGGCATGGCGGTCTCAACCGCCGTGGTCATGAGCAGCGCGCAGGGCCAAGCGTTGCTCGATCAATCGGTTGGGAGCGAAAGCAAGATCAACACGGACGCAGCAGCGTCGCAGCGGCGGGTCAGTCAGCTCGCACAACAAACCGCAGACCTGCTCGCAGAGTACCGCGCCGTGGTGCGGGAGACCGATCAGCTGCGCATTTATAACGAGCAGCTGGAAAAGGTGGTGACCGACCAGCGTTCGGAGATCGTCTCGATCAACGACCAGCTCGAAGGGCTGGAGAGCACCAACCGGGGAGTGGTTCCGCTCATGCTCGACATGATCGAGACGCTTGACCAGATGATTGCGGCGGACATGCCGTTCCGTCTCGAAGAGCGCCAGGAGAGGGTGCAACGCCTACGCGACATGATGGATCAGGCGGATGTGACGACCTCGGAGAAGTACCGTCGCATCATGGAGGCCTACCAGGGTGAGCTGGAATATGGCCGGACGACGGAAGCCTATTCCGAGACGCTGCCGACCACCGGTCAGACCGTGGAGTTCCTGCGTATCGGTCGGACGCTGCTGGTCTACCAGACCAGTGACCAGGAGACGACGGGCTGGTTCAACCCGTCCACCCGCAGCTACGAGGAGCTGCCGGACCGTTACCGGCTTGAGGTCAAGGAAGGCCTGTCCATTGCGCGCAATGAGAAGGCGCCGAACCTCGTGACCCTGCCCGTGCCCGGACCGGAGGTGGCCCAATGAAAGCCCTGAAACTGATGATTGCGGCGGCGCTGCTCGCCGCCAGCGGGAGCGTAGCCGCCCAGACCCTCGAAGACCTTGCGCGGCAGGTGCAGGAAGCGGTCGCGACGGAAGGCCAGATCAACGCCGCGCGTGAAGCCGAGTTCACCCGCGATCGCAACAACCAGCGGAACCTGCTGGCCCAGGCGCGCCAGGAGCTCGCCAACGAGACGGCGCGCAGCGACCGCCTGAAAAACGAGTACGACGTTAACGAGCGTGAGCTCGCCGAGCTGGAAACAGTGCTGGCCGAGCGCATGGGCAACCTGGGCGAACTCTTCGGGATCGTCCGCCAGGCCTCTGGCGACGTACAGTCCACGCTGAGCGACTCCATGGTTTCCTCGCAGCTGCCCGGTCGTGGCGAGTTTCTTTCCGAACTTGCCCAGCGTAAGGAGCTGCCGACCGTTGCTGAGCTGACCCAGCTGTGGTCGTCCATGGTGACGGAGATCGCCCAGTCCGGAAAGGTCGTGAAGTACACCGCGTCCGTGGAGCGGACCAACGGCGAAAAGCAGGACGTTGAAGTCGTGCGTGTCGGCGTGTTCAACGCCATCACCGACGGCAGCTTCCTGGATTGGGATCCAAGCAAGAGCGATGAAAACCTTATCGAGCTGGCGCGACAGCCCTCTGACCGATTCAGCGGTATGGCCTCCGGCCTCCAGAGCGCACCGGCTGGACAATATGTCGACATGGCCGTGGACTTCTCCCGTGGGCAGATTCTCCGGGCGGTGGTACAGAGCAAGTCGCCGATCGAGCGCGTCCAGGAAGACGGCGGGCCTGTCGGCTACGTGATCATCGGCGTTGGCCTGCTTGGTCTGCTGCTGTGCCTGTGGAAGTTCATCGTGCTCTACTCCACCGGCGGCAAGATCAGCAAGCAGCTGAAATCTGACCAGGCGAACAAGTCCAACCCGCTGGGCCGAGTCATGGCCGTGTACACCGATAACCCGGAAGCGGACATCGAAACGCTGGAGCTCAAACTGGACGAGGCGATCCTGCGTGAGACCGCGCCGCTCGAATCCGGCCTGAGCTTCATCAAGGTGCTGTACGTGGTGGCCCCGCTGCTGGGTCTGCTGGGTACGGTGGTCGGGATGATCGCGACCTTCCAGATGATCACGCTGTTCGGTACCGGTGACCCGCGCATGATGGCCGGTGGTATCTCCACGGCCCTGGTCACGACGGTACTCGGCCTGGTGGTCGCCATTCCGCTGACCCTGTTCCACAGCTTCCTGCAGGGTAAGAGCAAATCCCTGATCCAGGTGCTGGAAGAGCAGGCCGCGGGCATCGTGGCCCGCGTCGCGGAGAAGGCCGGGTGATCTGGTTCTACGAAGCCCTCGCGTCCATCCGGGACTTCATCGAGCTCGGGGGCGATGTGCTGTATGCCATCGCCTTCGTGTTGTTCCTGATGTGGACGTTTATTCTTGAGCGCCTGTGGTACTTCTACCGCGTGCATCCGGGCCAGAAGCGCTCGATGCTGGAGGCCTGGGAAACGCGGGCGGACACGACCTCCTGGTATGCGAAACGCATTCGGGAGCAGATGATTTCGGAAACCAACGTGGCGCTGAAGCGCAACATCGGTACCATCAAGGCACTTATTGCCATTTGCCCGTTGCTCGGACTCATGGGCACGGTGACCGGTATGGTGTCCGTGTTCGACGTCATG
>JBCDHO010000026.1:0-13882 GCA_038749855.1 Pseudomonadota bacterium | reverse complement strand
GGCACGAAGGAAAGGGCCATCATGTCCGTGTCCGAATCCAGGAAGACGTCCTTGAGAAAACTGTCCGCGCCCAGGCAGCGCATGTAATCGCTGGAGAGGAACTCGAAGTCCTCCTTGCACTGGGGCTTCAGCGTCCGGGCCAGGTTGGGAGGCAGGTAGTGGCCTTGCACATCAAAGATGAACTCATGCCCTTCCAGCGCCTCGGCCGCGGCGTCAGGATCGAAGGCTGCCTCCTTCGGCACCGCGTAATTCGCGGCGGTCGCACCACGGAAGGCATTGGCCTCGTTGAAGGCCAGCAAGGTCGCGGCTGCGCCGCAGCTGGTTTGCAGAAAAGCGCGGCGATCCTGACCGGTCTTCCGTGCGGCCGCGTCCGACTGCTCGAGTGCAAGTTCGTTAATGGCGTGTTCCTCCCGGGTCAGAGGAAGGGGAACGAACTCGCCGTTGCTGGTGCTGTCGAGTTTGATTGGCAGCCGGTCTTCGGGGGTCTTTTTACTCACGCGGGTGCTCCTTCGATGCAGAAGTGATGACGGCTGCAGCCGCCCCTGACCCAAGCATAGGCGAGCCAGTCGCTCTTCACCGGCGTGGTTTGAGGACGCTCAGGGCGTTTCGGTGACCTTGAGGGCCCGGTATCGACGCCATTCGAGGGTGACCGTCGTGGCGCCGATGGCGGCCCAGCAGAGGTAGGTCGCGAGGGTCAGCAGACCGGCCGCAACAATGGCCTCTGGCTGTACGCCAAAGGGAATGAGCAGCAGGAGTGCGAGGCCTTCACGGGCACCGGCGCCCCCGAAGGTGAATGGCAGGACGGCGATGGCGCTGATCAGCGGAAAGGTCCAGGCCATGGCCAGCCAGGGCAGGTCGGGCGAGCTGACGGCGATCAGGCAGGCGGCGAATACGCAGCTTGTCAGCAGCTGTTGCAGGAACCCGTTCAGGCATCCGCGCATCATGATGGACGGTGAGTTGAGCACCACTCGAAGCGTGTCGCGAAAGGTTCGTGCCAGCCCGCGCAGGAACGCGCCACGGCGTCGCCAGGCAACCACCCCGACGACGGTCAGACCGAGTAGCAGCAGGGCGGGCAGCAGCCAGTCAACACTGACGAAAGCATCGGGAAGCGTAATGTGCTCAACACGCCCAAAAACGACCAGGGCCATCAGGGTAACGATAAGGAAGAGCGTGCTCCCACCGACTGAAAAGCCGCGGTCGACGAGGGAGGCGGCCAACAGCTGCTGAAGTGAGAAACCGTACCATCGCGAGTAGGTCGCGGATTTGGCGATATCGCCCCCTGCCGGCCCAAAGAGCAGCAGGTTAAAGAAGGTACCGCAGGTGGACACGCGTGTGGCGAGGCCGAGCGTCACGTCCAGACCCGCAGACTGAGCCGCAAGTCGCCATCGCAGGCTGTTCATGAAAATCGCGCCGGCCAGCAACAGCATGGCGACCAGCCACGTGGAGACGCTGGCCTGGCGAAGGGCGTCACCAGTGGCGTTCAGTTCAAGACGAAAAGCGATCAGCGCCAGCAAAGACAGGGAAACGACCGGGCCGATGAGAGCCCGCCAGACACGCGGGCGGTCGTTGTTATCAGGTTCGCTGTTCATTGATGCTGGTAACGACACGGGGGGCGCTTGAAGGAGCGCACTATGGCACGATGGCGCCACCGGTAACACCGGCTCCGTCGCTATCGATCACAAGGCCGTGCTCACGTGACCCGGCATAGGTCGGTTAGCGTAAGACAATGTGATCTTGGCTTTCAGGCAGGCCGATCAGCATCGATGATTTCGTAGCTGGTTTCGATCGTCGCCAGTGCCTTCAGCTGAGCGGAGGCTGAGCAGTACTTCTCCATGGCCAGGTCAATGGCGCGTTCCACCTTGCGCGGATCAACGGACTGGCCGCGCACCACGAAGTGCATTTCCACTGACGTGTAGTAGCGTGGGTGCTCGTCCCGGCGTTCCCCGCCGATCTCGACCTGGGCATCCATGACCTGCTGCCGTCCCTTCCGCAGGATCGTGACGAGATCGATGGCGGCGCAGGCGCCGGCGCCCAGCAGCAACATTTCCATGGGCGACATGGCGCTTTCCTTGTCGCCATCGATCACCATCGAGTGGCCACTGCCCGAGGTGCCCGTAAATTGAAGGCCGCCGGCCCACTTGACGATATGGTCGCGTTTCATTCTTCTGCCTTCAGTAAAGGGAGCCTGATCATACGCGAAGGTTGTCTGACCATCGCGTGGCGTCCGTGCGCTTTCGGACGGGGCGGATTCGGCCCCGCCGGATTAGGGAGGAACGCCACCGGCCGCTTTCCAGGCCGTGCATTCCGGCAAGTCATAGTAGAGGGCTTTGCGAACCATGTTGACCGAGATTCGTTGAGGGTCGCCATGGTCTTGATGAAAGCGCGTGCAGTAGCCACGGTCACGACCCCCGGCAACGCACTCATTAATTAGCTGTTCCCGCTCCGGGGCCAGCCGCGCTTCACGGGCGGCTTCGCAGAGCTGCTCGAGTTCGGTGAGGGAACGGCCTGCGAACTGGGCGCTGGCTGTTGCTCCCGCTGTGTCTGCCGGATCGAGCGCTTCTTCGCCATCGTCGCCGGTGGCGAGCGTGGCGCGGGATGCCGCCGCACGTTGCTCGGCTTCGAGCGCCTGCTCCTCGGTAGGCTCTGGTGCCAACTCAACCTGGTCAGCGTCGGCCTCTTCGGGACAGACATCGGCAAAGTGGGTCACGCCGTCCTCATCCACCCATTTGCAAATGGCCAGGGCTGCCATGGGGTTTGCCAGGAATCCGAGCAGGAAAAGCACCGGCAGTCGGCGGCGTAGCGCAGGTGCATAGCGGGTCATGAGCCTCACTCCCGGGCCGCTTTCTCTTCCGCCGCCACGTCTTCCAGGGTGGGCGGGACCCAACCGCGGTCGAGGCGGCTGCCAAAGGCCGCGCTGTTGCCGCGCATGGCCTCTTCGTAGCGCGCGAGAAACTTCTTCGTGGCCTCGATGTAGGCGTCGTTTTCGTGCGCGGGAACGTTGGGATCGAACATGTCTGCTACGCCGCGCATCTGCTCCTGGTCGTTAATGATGAAGCCGCGGATCTGCCGCTCGGCGTCGTAGGCATGCAGCCCGAGTGCCTCGAGCGCGGATCGTCCGGCGCGGAGCGAGCTGTCGAAGGTCTCACGGATGATGTCGCGGGCGCCCGCCGCCCAGAGCTCGTAGACGTGATGGCGGTCCGTGGCGCGGGTGACGACGTAGACGTGCGGATGATTCTCGCGAACGTAGCGCACGAGTTCGGTGATGTTTTCGCGGTCGTCGATCGCGACGACCAGCATCTTGGCCTCTTCAATGCCCGCGGCATGGAGCAGGTCGGGCCGCATGGCATCGCCGAAGTACACCTTGATGCCGAAGGCACGAAGAATCTCCAGCTGCTCAGACTGGTAATCGAGCACCACGGTCTTGAAGCCGGCGGACATGAGGATGCGGTTGACGATACCGCCAAAGCGGCCATGACCGGCCACGATGACACTCCCCGTTTCGTCGATTTCGTCGGCTTCTTCGGTCTGACCTCCCGTGAAGCGTGGGGCAATCAGTTTTTCATAGGCGATGAACAGCGCCGGTGTCAGGACCATGGACAGCGTCACCACCAGCAGCAGCTGGTCCGCCAGGCCACGGGGAATCACCGAGAGCGCGGTGGTAAAGGACAGCAGCACAAAGCCGAACTCACCGGCCTGGGCCAGGCCGAGCGTGAACAGCCATCGATCCGGGCCGCCGATGCCAAAGATGCGGGCGAGGGCGTACAGGATGGCGGCCTTCAGCGCCATGAGCCCAAAGGTCATGGCGAGGACGCTTTGCAGGTTACCCAGCAGCAGGTCGAACTGGATGGCGGCGCCGACGGTGATGAAAAACACACCGAGCAGGAGGCCCTTGAAAGGTTCAATGTCGCTCTCCAGCTCGTGCCGGTACTCGCTGTTGGCCAGAACCACGCCGGCAAGAAAGGCGCCGAGGGCTGGCGAGAGACCCACGACGATCATGAGCAGGGCGATGCCGATGACCAGCAGCAGCGCCGCTGCCGTGAACAGCTCCCGCAGCCGGGCCATGGCGATGTAGCGAAAGACGGGCCGCGTGAACAGGCTGCCGCCCACAACAACGAAGGCGATCGCGCCGATGGTCACCAGGGCCTGTTGCCAGCCGGCCAGCCCGTCAACGAGGCTGAGGCTGCCGTGGCCGTCGCCGTGATCATCGCCGGCTGCTGCCGCGCCGCCGGCGGTTACGTCCATCAGCTCCGGCATGGCCAGCAGGGGCAGGAAGGCCAGCATGGGTATGACGGCGATGTCCTGGAACAGCAGCACGGAGAAGCTCGACTGTCCCCCATTGCTTTTCATCAGGCCCTTTTCATTCAGGGTCTGCAGCACGATGGCCGTCGAGGAGAGACTCAGCACCATGCCCACGGCCAGGGAGACCTGCCAGGGATAGCCGAGCCACAGGGCGATGGCCATGATCGCCCCACCGGTCACCACCACCTGGAGGCCACCGAGGCCCAACAGCTTGTGGCGCATGGTCCAAAGGAGCTTCGGCTCGAGCTCCAGACCCACGAGAAACAGCATCATGACCACGCCGAATTCGGCGAAATGCTGGATGGCAACCACATCGACACCGAGCGCCGCCAGCAGAGGGCTGATGGCGATGCCGGCCAGGAGATAGCCCAGCACGGAACCGAGCCCCAGCTTTGAAGCGATGGGCACGGCCACGCAGCCGGCGACCAGGAACAGGAAGGCGAGCAGCAGGAAACTGTCCATGCTCAGGCCTCCCTGCCGATGGGCAGGGACTTGAAGTCCAGCGTTTCGGCCTGTTCGGCCGCAGTGAAATCGAAATGATCATCGCGGATGGCTTCGAGTAGCTGCCGGTAGCCGCTCACGTGCGGTTTGACCTGGCCGTCACCCGGTGCGCGCAGCGAGCCGAACAACACATAGGGCGCGGAGAAGCGCATGCTGCAGAGATTGGCGGTTTGTTCCAGCGGCGTCAGGAAGGTACGCAGGGGAAAGTGCTGGTAGCCCTGGTGCGTATAGGCGTCCTGCGGCCCGGCCGCGGTCACCGCGAGCATGAGGCGCTTACCGGTGAGCTTATCGCCGCCGGAGCCATAGGCGAAGCCGTGCTCGAGCACCAGGTCCTGCCACTCCTTGAGGATCGAGGGTGTTGAGTACCAGAAGACGGGGAACTGGAACAGGAACACGTCGTGCTCGAGCAGCCGTCGTTGCTCGCGGTCCACGTCGATTTCAAAGCGAGGATAGTCCGCGTACAGATCCACGAAGCTGATGCCCTGAACACGCTCGGCAGCGCGCGCCATGTGGCGGTTGACGTGGGAATGCTTGTGCCCGGGGTGGGCGTAGTAAACAAGTAAACGGGCCATGGGGGCGCAGTGTACCCGACGCGCGTGAGAGGCGGTTCCTAGTCGCGTTCGAAGACGAGCTCGATGCCGTCCTGGTTCATGATGAGCCGGTCACCGGCGTCTCCAGGGATGAGCGTAAACCGCTGTATGAAATTGGGGACGATAAAGGAACGTTCGTCGACGGCTGCGATGGGCAGGGCGGGCTGGTTGTCAAAATCGATCCAGGGCTGTCCGCTTTCGTCGAGGCTGATCACAGCCGTCCAGAGGTCCGTGTCAGCGGTGCCGTCCACGGTGCCTTCTACAAGTTCGGCTGTCCAACTGCCAAGCATGGGGGACCATTCGCTTTCAGACAGTACGATCGTGGGTGGTGGCGCCGCCGCCACCTTGAGCCGCTGGACCGAGCCGGAATCGTTGACTTCGACATGGCTGATCCGGCCTTCATCATCCAGGATCACCTCGATGCTCACGGACTGGGCAATTTCTGGATAGAAGGCGTTCTCTGCATAGGGCACCAGCACCATGGCCATCTGCGGACCAGGCTTGCCCATGATTTCGCCGGTTGCCTCATCGATGTACAGGTGGAACAGAAAGTTGCCGTCCGTGTAGTAGCCGAGGTAGCGATCTAGGACCTCACGGGGCAACGCGATGCGTTCGCGCTTACCGGCGGGGGTGTAGGCGGCGAGGCGCGCTCTTGCCAGTTTCTGGCTCGCATCCGCCATGCGCGTATCGATGCGATCAAGGAGATCGGCAAACGCGGGCTCGGTGCGCAGCGGATCGAACATGGGCCAGAATTCGAGGCGCAGACGGGAGCTAAAGCCCGCGTCCACGGCCCTTGCCAGGGCCGTGAGCGCGGCTGGTTTATCGCCGGACAGCACATGACCCATGGCCAGGCCCATCCAGGTGCTGGGGTGGACGAAGCCCTGGGCATTCAGTGCCAGCAACCCCTTCATGACTTCCCCGACCATTTCGCGGCCCTGGGCTACACTCCCCGGGCTGTCTTCGCCATGCTCGATGAGGAAGCTGGCCACGAGCAGCGGGTTCCACTGCCAAGTGTCTGAGGGAAAGACCTCAAGACGCCCACCGCGCGTTGCGAGGAAGCGGTCGAGGTAATCCCGGGCCGACTCGGTTTGGCCTCCAAGATAAGCTGCCTGGAAGAGCGAAAACAGCAGTTCATCTCCATCGGCCTGGATCATCGCGCGCTTGTCTTCCAGGTAGCGCTGCAGGCCGTCGAAATCTTCACGTGCCACGTAATACCAGTAAAAGGGGGTCGCCAGGCTTTCGATGTCTTCCTGCCGTTCGGCCCAGATGCGGGCTTCGGCCAGGTCACCCATGTCAACATAGGCATTGGTCAACATTCCCATGGCATCACCGTTGTAGGGGTCCTGGGCTAGAATTTCCCGGCCGGTGATCATGGCGTTGGTGAAATCTCCCTCCTGCACGTAGGTCCAGGCGATGCGCTCGCGAAACTCCGTGGGGTTCTCATCGTCGATGCGGTCTACCCGCTCCCAGTGCTGCCGGGAACGCGTGAAGTCCCCGCGCTGCTGATAGGTGCCGGCCAGGTTGTTGTTGACCGGCTGGGACATGGGCTCGAGGGAATATGCGACCTCCAGGGCTTCCAGCTGCTCGGTGAAACGGCGTGCCCGCAGCAGGCTGTTGCCGTACCAGAGCCAGGCGTGGTAATTCTGGATATCGAGCTCGATGGCCCGCTCCAGGGCCTCAATGGACCTTGGGTTGTCCGCGGTCTGCAGCCAGTAAAGGCCCTCCGTAGCCCAGACTTCCGAGCGTTCCGGGTCCAGTGCCATGGCTGTGTCGACGTACTCGCGGACGGCCGGCATGACCTCCGCGCCGCTCAGGTTTCCGTAGTCGATGAGCAGCACCAGCGATTGTGCCAGGCCGGCGTAGGCCAGCACATAGTCCGGATCCTCGGCGATGGCCTGCTCAAAGTACTCGACGGAGCGGGTCAGCGCCTCCTCGGTGCGCGTGTGCTGATGATGGCGCCCGAGGATGTACAGGTCGTAGGCCGCCATGCTCGCCGTCGGTGCCTCAGCAAGGGCGACCTGTTCCTCGGGCAGCAGCGTGGCTTCGAGGGATCGGGTGACCTCCTCGGCAACGTCCGCCTGTACGGAAAAAAGGTTCTCTGCCGTCAGCTCGCGGTCATAGATCTCGGCCCAGAGGTGTTCGTCCGTGGCCACATCAATGAGCTGCAGGTTAATGCGCACCCGGTCGCCGGAACGCTGGATGCCGCCCTCGAGAATGAAGTTCACGTTTAACTCGGCACCAATCTCCGGGACGGGCTTGGTGGTTCCACGATACTGCAGTACCGAGGTCCTTGAGGTGGTCTTCAGGGCGCCGATGCGCGAGAGATGGGTCAGCAGATCATCGTGGATACCCAGCGTGAAGGGCTCGTTGGCCGGGTCGCCGCTCATATTGGCGAAGGGCAGCACGGCGATGGCCTTGCGGTCCTCGGCGACGGTCCTGTTCTCCCAGTCCTCGAGGGCAGGAGACCGCTCATCGGTGAGTATCGGTGCTGTCGGCGCTTCGCGGAGCAGGAACTTGTCGACGGCAAAGTAACCGAGGGCCAGGGCCAGCACCACGATGATCAGACGGTCCAGCTGCCGACCGGTAGCCTGGGTGATCGACGCATCCCGGTCCACGTCCTTCTGCCGCTTGATGCCATCCGAGGTGCGTTCGAACACCCAGGACAGGAACAGCACGGGCAAAAAGCCCAGGGCTGCCACCGTGACCACGAGCCGGATGGCGTCATCGGAGAGGCCGTAAACTGGGAAGAGCGTCTCCGCCACCTGGATCGCAAGCCAGGAAGCCACGAGGTAGGCGAAGCCGACCCGGATAACGTTTCGGCGTTTGAGTTCCTCGAAAAAGCTCATGGGTGGTTTCGGCGCGCCCCCTGATGACCTGGATCGGTGCCCGTGACAGGCCCTGCGACGGGACGAACGCGGCGTCCCCTGCGGTTTCTTATACTGTACTGGCGCATACTATCGATGTTTACGGACTGACATGAAAGTGCTCTTCGCCATTATCTTGTTCGCTGCACCGCTGCTGGCGGATGCAGAGATTTACCGCTGTGAGACCCCTGAAGGCGTGGTCTTCTCCGACCGGGAGTGCGGTGAAGCGGCCGAACGGGTGGAACTGGCGGACGACAGCGCCGGCGTGAGTATGGGGCCACCCGAGGAAGTTCGCGAATACCTGGCCGAACAGCGCGAGGTTCGCGCTCAGGAACGGCAAGAGCGCATTGAACGCCGGGCCAGCCAAACTCCGCCAACGCCCGCCCCGATTGTCGTTGAACAGCGTGTCGGCTACCCCTACTGGTGGGGCGCTCGGCCGCCTGTGCTGCGGCCTCCGCCACAGCGCCCACCGGTTCAACCGCCCATGCGCCCGCCCGACGTCGTGCGTCCACGCTGACCATTCGTCAGAGGGCGGGCCCCGGTCGAATCGGCGATCCGTCACTGAAGCGGGAAAAGCGAAAACGCGCCAGGTCGTAGCCCGTGTCCTCGCGGGCGATCATTCTCGCCATCACACGACCGGCGCCGGGTCCGATGCCGAAGCCGTGGCCGCTGAACCCGGTGGCGACATAGAAACCCTCATGCCCGGGCACCTGGTCCATGACCGGCAGAATGTCGGGCGTTGCGTCGATCATGCCGGCCCAGGACTGTTCAAAGGGAATGTCGGCCAGCGCTGGCATTCGTTCCCTGAGCAGGCGCCGGATCTCGTCCAGCACCCTGGCTGAGGGCTGGGGGTCCAGGACACGCGTCTTTTCGAAGGGGGAAATAGCGTCTCCCTGCCATCGATCCCGGGGCCAGGGTGCCTGGGTCGGGTCTTTCTCCCAGCGCACGGCGGTCTCGCCGCCCAGCTTTCGTGCGGGCCCAAACATGCGGTAGTAGCGCAGGCTGTTTGCGCCGATCAGGTGCTCGACCAGCTCCGAGGTGACCGTGTAGCCGCCGTCTTCGCGGCGGCGGATGTACAGGTCTCCAATACCTGCTGCACCGTCCCAGGCGGTCGGCGCCGCTGCGGTACGCGCTACCGTGGCGCGAACGGTGAGCTGCGGTAAATCGACGCCGAGGTTGCCCAGAAAGCGATTGGACCAGGCGCCGGCCGCGCAGACCACGGCCTGCGCTTTCACGGTGCCAGACTCGGTGACGATACCGTCTAGCCGGCCGCCGGCATGCTCGATGGTTCGAACCGCACAGGCCTCCCGGACCAGGCCGCCCCGGGCCTGGAGGCCTTTCGCGACCGTGCGAACGGCCGTGAACGGTTCGCAACGGGCGTCACTCGCGGTCAGGATGCCGCCCTTCCACCTGCCACGCGTACCGGGGATCAGTGCGCTGGCTTCAGCGGCGCTGAGCATGCGCGTGTCGAGGCCGTTGTCCTTGGCGATGGGCAGCCACTCAGCCCATTCATCGAGAACCGCCTGGTCTTCCGCGATACCGGTGATGCCGCCACGGCGAAACCCGATGCCCTCGCCAAGTTCAGCGGCAAGCTGTTCCCACAGCCCAATGCTGTCGCGTGCGATGGGTACCTCCGCGGGTTCCCGCCAGGTGGTCCGAACCCAGCCCCAGTTGCGCGACGACTGCTCGCCCGCCACGCGGCCCTTGTCGAGCACCAGCACCCTGAGACCACGCTCGCGGAGAAACCAGGCGATGCTGACCCCGATCACACCGCCGCCCACGATCACGCAATCCGTCTCCGCGGGCAGCGGGTCGTTGAACTCGATGGGTGACTGGTCGTGGAAGAGAAACGGCACGCAAGGTGACTCCGGTCGGTACGGTTAAAGCTTCTGCTCCAGTGTACGGTAACGCTACCATCAGGTCAGGGTGATCGGGATCGGTTCCTGGTTCCGACGACTGCGAGGCGTGGAAGTCGATGGGAAAGCTGTTGGAGTTTCAGGGGTTCGAGTCAATCACGCCCGCCGAGCGGTCCTTTCTGCTCATGTGCGTGGCCGTGGCCTATCCGGCCTGGGACGTTGGCTTCGACTACGGGGTCTACGGCCAGCTCATGTACCACAAGCTGCTGCTGGTTTGGAGCCTCGCCACCGCGCTCCTGCTGGCCATGCTGGCCATCCCGGGCATTCGTCGCACCTTGCCGCCACGCGCCTGGCTGGCGGTGGCCTTTCCGAGCAGTTGGATTGTGCTTGTGCTGATCGCCCGAGCGGCACCTGAGGATCTGTTCCTGCGCTATCTGTTGTTCTTCAGCGGGGTTGTGACCTACGCCATTTGTTTGCCTTACGTCCTTTACATGGCCGTTGCCATCGCCTACCCGGAACTGCTGAAGGCACCGCGCAGGCTGCCGCGCCTCGTCATGGGGTGCTTTCTGCTGTTCGCTCTGGCGGGATTCTTTGCCGGCCGTCATCACAGCTGGATCGTGAACTGCGAGGACTTTGAGCTCGCCGGACAGCACGTGCCGGTGGACTGTCGGCCGCACCGCTGAGCAGTCTACGCCACAGCTTGCACGAGGCTGCATGGTGCTCGCGCACAACCCGAACGGCTGGGCACTGGGCTTTCAGGCCAGTGTCGCTAGAATAGGGCGCTGATTGTCAGGTAAGCACCTGTTGAGACCGCACGTATGTCGCTCGCCACATCCGCCGCTGAGCTGGCCGGACCGCCTCCGGTCATTATGCTGAAGGACTCCTTCACCGATATCGGTGAGTTCGGTCGTGCGGCCGGCTGGAATCTCGATTTCAGACAGCTGGAGCCCGGACCCCTGGAAGCGAAGGTCCTGGTGGTCGGCCACCCGAAGATTTTCTTTTCCCGCTTCACCTTCAACCGTGGCTACCACCAGCTCGGAAAGCCACCCGAGGGGTACTGGACCTTTGGGATTCCCGATCCGGACGTGGGGCCCTTCCTCTGGAACGGCGCGGAAACGCCGGATGACGTTCTCATCAACTTCAGCCACGAAAAGGGCCTGGATGTCGTCAATCCCCCGGGCGGCTCCGGCGGGGTCGTCGTCTCCTTCGATCCGGAGGTGCTGAAGCGGGTACGCCGCGATATGGGCCTGCCCGAGGATTTGCTGGACCGTTCGCGGGAACGGCGCTTCTCTAATCCATCGCCGGAGCGCTCCGGTCAGCTGCGGTCTTTGCTGTTGGACATGGCCGCGGTAGCCCGGACCGAGGGCGATGCGGGCCTTGCCCACTGGTCTTCCGTGTTCAACCACGACCTGGCGGCGCTGGTGCTGCGCTCCCTGGCGGGGCCGGAACTCAAGCCACGCATGGTGCTGCCGTTGTTTCGCGCCCGGGCCCTGGATCGGGCCGTAGCGTTGCTGGCCAGCCACGAACAGATGCCGTCCAACGTGGAATCCCTGTGTCACATCGCCGGTGCGAGCTGGGCCACGCTCCTGCGGGCGTTCAAAGAGTCCTTCGGCCTGTCACCCAAGGCATATATGAAGGTGCGTCGCCTGACCGCCGTCCGCGAGGCGCTGCTGGCCAGCGATGGCAAGGTACGCATTACCGACATCGCGAACCGCTGGGGTTTCTGGCACATGGGCAGTTTCGCGGCCGACTACCGACGGCAATTCGGCGAGCTGCCGTCCGCCACGCGGGCCCGGCTTACCAGCTCGGACTAGCGGGCGCTGCGGCAGGCTGAAAAAGCGACCGCCCGTAGGCCTCGCCGAGTCGCACCTCGGTCCAGACCGCCTCGTTGGCCTTGACGCCGTTGTAGAAGAGCCGCACGCGTCCGGCCTGTACCCATTCACTGCCGGGCACGGCAAAGAAGTGCGAGTAGCGGCGTTCATGCCATCCCCGAGGCGTGTCGAAGCCCACGTAGAGAATGGCGAAATCTGACTGCCGGATGCCGAACAGGGTCTTGCCGCCGCTGGGGTCCATCAGCTCAACGAAATAGGCGGCCTGGCCGTCGATGAGGTCATCGGGCCGCCGCGATTGGGTCCATCCTTCATCGAGCGCGTTGCGGATGGCGCCAAAGCCGAAGTTGGCCGACCACATGGCATTGGCGCTCTGGTCTGCCATGCGACCGTCCTGGTTCCAGGTGCTCTCGCCGTCAAAGGCAACCAGCATGGCCAGCGCATCGTCGCTCCAGGCCTCGATGCGCACCATGCCGTTGGCCGCGTGGGCGTCGAGCTTCTCGTCGCCAAACACGCGCCACATGGCGTAACGGTCCCAGAGCCGCTCCTGGCCGTCGGGCGATCTGATGATGTTGTAGCCGCTGAGGAATAAGCTGCCGGGGCGCACGAACGCATCGCCGCCGGCCGCTTCGTGGGCGCGACGAATGATTTCCGCGCCAGCAAGGTCCGGCTGGGTCTGAACCGCAGTCGACAGCTGCGAACGTTCTGGCAAGGGCGGGGGCGCCTCTGCGGTGGCAAAGCTCGAAGCAAGCAATAGCCCCACGAAAAAAGCGGCCCGCACGCCGCGGCTCCCGCGGTGGTCCTTTTCGATAGGGTTTCCAACCATCATGTGCCGGAGCATACACGTCCGGCTGGACAGCGTCAGTTGGCGGGCCGGACCTCAACGAGGATTTCATTGCGGCGCAGGAACCACGGCGTAATCGGTGGGTTGTAGCGCGCCAGCAGCGGGTCAGCGCTGGCCACATAGCCCTGTTGCTCTAGGGCTTCGAGCAGGCCAACCGTGAGGTCATCGATCCGTTCTTCCCGCCAGCGCCCGGAAAAGCGGAGCGCGGCGACCAGTCGCTCCGGGATTTCCTTGAGTTCAACGCGCGCATCGTTGGGGACGGGCAGCGTGCCCAGGTCATAGGCCCGTTCCATGACGAACTGGTAGGTGTAGCCGCTTTGGCCCGGTTCCGAAATCACCGGGACGGTCATGGCCATCTTCGTCTGGGGTTCATTGTCGCCGAAGATATAGCCGGCGAGAATCCTGAATGCGCCGTCCCCGGACGCTTTCAGGTCACCGTCGACGACGGTTTCTGCGACAAGGTAGGGCGCATAGCGGCGCAGCTCCCACTCGTCGAATGATTCGATCACCGTGTAGTCCGGCTCTTCGAGACCGAACACGTTAGCGGCGGCGATGCCCAGGCAAACGGCCAGCAGGGCGCACAGGGCGATGAGGAATTTGCGTTTCACGATGGCGTAGCGTGTTCATGGGACCCCACACACCATGCGGGGGCCACCTTGAACGCCGCGTGAATAGGCGTGAAACCTGGCTCGACCGGCGCGTGGCTCAGTCGATCGTCGCGTGGGACCGGTGGTAGCGCGTCACGACGTCCGGATCGGGGATCAGGCTGGTGATCGCCTCGTCCTTGCCGGCGTAATCGAGCGTTGACAGCAGATAGCGCATGGACTCCAGCCGGGCCTTTTTCTTGTCGTTGGATTTGACAATGATCCAGGGGCTGTAGGTCGTGTGCGTCCGGCTGTACATCTTTTCCTTGAACTTGGTGTAGACGTCCCAGTTCTCCTGGGCCTGCTCGTCCACGGGGCTGATTTTCCACTGCTTGAGCGGGTCTGTGCGACGCGACTCGAAGCGGTCGGCCTGCACGTCCTTGGAAATGGAGAACCAGAATTTCACCAGTTCCACGTTGTCTTCATAGAGCATGTGCTCGAACTCGGGCACCTGC
>JBCDHO010000025.1:0-14450 GCA_038749855.1 Pseudomonadota bacterium | reverse complement strand
GCGTCGGCGGGCGGGTTAACGATCACCGTCGGTGCGTAGTAGTTGCCTTCCAGCGGCGCACCGCCGCAGGCGATGGTGGCCCCGGCAGCGCGGGCTGCTTCAACCCACTCGTGGACCCGCGTCACTTCGCCCGCGCGGATCAGCGGGCCTGCCTCGGTCTCTGCGCTCAGCGGGTCACCAACGTTCAGGGCCTCGGCGCCTGCGACCAGCCGTCGAGTAAATTCGTCGATTAACGAAGGATCGACAAAGACTCGCTGCACGGACACGCAGACCTGGCCGGCGTGGTAGTAGCCGCCCTTCAGAATCGAGGGCACCACCGCGTCCAGGTCTGCATCTGCCGCGACGAAGGCCGGCGCCGCACCGCCGTGTTCCAATGCGCAGCGCGTGCCCGGCGCGAGCCTGGCCTTGAGCATCCAGCCCACGCGTGCGCTGCCGATGAAGCTGAAGAAGCCGACGCGTGAATCGGTCACCAGCGCCTCGGCCAGGGACAGGTCGGCGGGCATGAGGAACTGGCACCAGTCCGGCGGCAAGCCCGCTTCGTGGACCAGTTCTACGAAGCGCTGGCAGGACAGCGGCGTGTCCTCGGCCGGCTTGACGATCACCGGGCAGCCGGCGGCCACGGCTGCGGCGACCTGGTGCACGATCAGGTTCAGTGGGTGGTTGAAGGCGCTGATGGCCACGACCACGCCGATCGGTTCCTTGCTGGTGAACGCCACGCGGCCCGCACCGCCGGCCGTGCCCTGCACGGGAATGACGTTGCCGGCCTCGGTGCGGATCGTTTCGATGCACAGGCGGATACCATCCGTGGCGCGGCTGGCCTCGACCCGTGAGTCCACCAGCGGCTTGCCGCCCTCCGCCGCGGCGAGCCGGGCGAGGTCTTCCTCCTGGCTCGCCATCAGCTCGGCAAGCCGCTGGAGTATGTCGACGCGCTTATGCAATGGCAGCCAGCCGTCACGGTCCCGGTAGAGGGCGAATGCGGTCTTTAGTGCGCGCTCGACGCCGACTGCACCGGTAAGCGGGACTTCACCCACCGTCGAGCCGTCGTGGGGCGAGGTGACCGTCAGCATGTCGGCCATGCTCAGCCCCCCTGCATGGTCGGTGACACGATCTCGCCCAGCCGCTCAGTCAGCAGCATGTTCTCGCGGTAGTCCACCGGCGTGACCACCAGGCTGGGTCCGTCCTCGTCGAGGGCGCTGCGCAGGGTGCCGGCAAAGTCCTCGGCGCGGGTCACGTGGTGGCCGTTCCACCCGAAGGCGCTCGCCAGCTGCATCCAGTCCGGGTTGCCGAAGCTCAGCTGCGTATGACGGTGAAACTCGGTCTCCTGCTTCCAGGAAATCAGCCCGTAGCCGCCGTCTTCCCAGACCAGCACGGTGAGCTTCACGCCCAGGCGCTTGGCCGTCTCCATCTCCTGCACATTCATCATGACGCCGCCGTCGCCGCAGATGGCGAGGATCTCCCGGTCCGGGAACACCATGCTGGCGGAGATGGCGCCGGGCAGAGCAAAGCCCATGGAGCAGAAGCCGTTGGGGATCAGGCAGGTGTTCGGCTCATGGCAGTGGAAGTGGCGGGCGATCCACATCTTGTGGGCGCCCACGTCCGACAGCACGATCGCATCGGGGCCGAGTACCTGACGCGCGTCCCAGAGCATCTTCTGCGGCCGGATCGGGCCTTCGCCCGTGTCGTTCGCGTGGGCGGCCAGTTCCTCGCCCATGCGCCGGCGCACATCGGCCTGGCCGGACAGGTTGTAGTCCGGCAGGCCCTGCTCATGAACGCGCTCGTTCAGCATCCACAGCGTGTGGGCCAGGTCGCCGACCAGTTCGGTCTGCGGATGGTAGTACTCGTCGATCTCCGCGGGGAGAAAGTCCGCGTGGAGAATCTTCTTACTCTTGTTCGGGTTCCACAGCTTCGGGTGGTACTCGACCATATCGAAGCCCAGGGTGATCACGAGGTCGGCCTCGTCGATGGCCAGCGTCGGAATGTCCTTGCTGCCCAGGCCGATTGTGTAGAGGCAGTAGTCGGCATCCATGTCCACGGCGCCCTTGGCCATGAACGTGCTCATGACGCCAATGCCCGTGGCCTCGCAGAACAGGCGCAGTTGCTTGGAGGCGCGCCGGCGGATCGCGCCGTTGCCGGCGATGATCACCGGGCGCTTCGCCGCCTTCAGCATCTCAAAGGCCTGGTTGACGATCTTGTCGTCGGGCACGGAGCGGCGGAAGCGGCGGGGCTCCAGGGGCGTGGCCGTGCTGTCTTCCTTGGCCAGGTCCTCGGGCAGTTCGATGTGCACGGCGCCGGGCTTTTCAGTACGCGCCAGGCGCACGGCCTTGCGGATGATCTCCGGGATCGTGTCCACGTTGTGCACGGTGGTGGCCCACTTGGTGACCGGTTCGAACATGGAGACCACGTCCATGATCTGGTGCGACTCCTTGTGCAGCCGCTCGGTCGAGCCCTGGCCGGTCAGCACCAGCATGGGCGCGCGGTCCATGTTGGAGTCGGCCACCCCGGTGATCAGGTTGGTCGCCCCCGGCCCCAGCGTGCCCAGCGCGCCGGCCGGGTTGCCGGTCAGCCGGCCGTAAATCTCGGCCATGAAGGCGGCGCCCTGTTCGTGGCGCGTGAGGATGAACTGGATCTTGTCGGACTGCTCCAGCGACATCATGAAGTCGGCGTTTTCCTCGCCCGGTACGCCGAAGATGTACTCGATGCCCTCGGTTTCGAGGCACTGGACCATCAGGTCGGATGCTTTCATGGTTCCCTCATCGTTGATTCATTGGTGTGACTTCGCAGCCCAGCAGACCGTGCTCGTGGCGAGTCGCTTTCAGGGCGCCTGTCTGACTCTGTCAAGCATAGGCGAGTGAAGTGAATCAGTGGTGACCTGATCGACACGGGGCATAAACTTGCTGAGCTGTCATCGTGTGCACCCAGGGAAATCGCATTGACGCCCCGTGTGCAGTACATTCTTGCTCCACGGTTAAACCCTGAAGCAAAAAACCTTTGGGTTTTCGGCCCGCGGGCGAGGCCCGCCCTTTAAACGACACAGAAAACCAAGCCTGGGGAAACCACATGTTCCGAACGCAAACACTTGCTGCCCTGCTGTTAGGCCTCATTGCAACCTCAGCCTGGGGCCAAAACCAGGACGCCGATGTCCAGGTCACGGAGACCCCGCCGGAGGTGCGGGTCATCCAGGAGCTCACGCCGGAGCTGTCTCTGGAGCAGATCAAGCTGCTGGCGGCACCGCTGACCGCCGAACAGCTGGCGGAGCAGGCTGCCGCCTGGCAGGCGCAGCTGCAGGAAGACATGAGCAAGATCGCCAGCCTGAAAGTGGCTGCGCTCGATCTTGAAGAGGGGCCGGAGGCCGAGCAGCTGCGCGCCCACATCATTGCGCTCTCCGACGAGCGCAACCTGGTCGTGGAGAAATTCCTGGCGCTGGTTGACGCACTGGAGCGCAAGGGCGGAGATCCTGCGGTCGTGCAGGGCTATCAGGACTATGTTCGGGCGGCCATCGCTGCCGAATGGGCCGCCACGGACATCAGTACCTTTGCCAGTGCGACCTGGGAGTGGCTGGTGAGCTTTGATGGCGGCGTGGGGATTCTGCTGCGCATCACCGCGATCATCGGCTCCCTCTTTGTACTCATTATCGTGGCGCGTTTCGTGCGCGGCATTGCCAACCGGGCGTTGAAGCGCGCGAAGAACCTGTCCCACCTGCTCAAGGAATTCCTCCTCAAGACCGTCTTCTGGCTGACCTTTGCGGTCGGCTTCATGATCGTGCTGGGCATGTTCGGGGTGAACATTACGCCGCTGTTCGCGGTGCTCGGTGGCGCCAGCTTTATCATCGCCTTCGCCATGCAGGAAACGCTGGGTAATCTGGCGGCGGGCCTGATGATCATGATCAACAAGCCCTTCGACGTCGGCGACCTGATCGATACGAACGGCGTACTCGGTTCTGTTGAGGCCGTGAGCATCGTCTCCACCACCGTGCGTACCTTCGACAACCAGGTGATCATCCTGCCGAACTCCTCCGTCTGGGGCAGCGTCATCACCAACGTCACGGTCAGCCCGACACGCCGCGTCGACCTGGTGTTCGGCATCGGCTACGGCGACGACATGGACAAGGCCAGCGCCATCCTGGAGCGGCTGGTGTCCGAGCATGAGCTGATCCTTGATGACCCCGCGCCGCTGATCAAGGTCCATGAACTGGCCGATTCTTCCGTGAACTTTATCGTCCGTCCCTGGACGAAAACCGAGGACTACTGGACCGTGTACTGGGATCTGACCAAGGGCGTGAAGGCGGCCTTTGACGCCGAGGGGGTCTCTATCCCCTTCCCGCAGCGGGACGTACACTTGTTCCAGGAAACCTCATCGTAAAGCGCCCAGGGGGCAGCAACGCCATGACGCATTTATCAGTCCGTAGCGGTCTAAGACGCGCCGCCTCTCTCAGTGTTTGCCTGACGGCCATGGTCGTGATTCTGGCCAGTGGGTTGGCCGGTGCCCAGGCACCTTCCGACGAAGCCCGTGGGGCGCGGGACGCACTGCCCGAAATTGTCGTGCTGCACGGCGAGGCGGAAATGATCCCCTGGCTCGAGCTTGAAAACTGGTGGGGCCCCGAAGACGAGAACAAGGCGCTCTCGGTGCCACACGTGATGATCACGGCGATCCATCCGTCCTGGAAGGAGTACTCGCAAAACCTCACGGTTCCCGTCAAAAAGGAGCTGTTCTATCGGCTTATGCTGCCCCTGGTCATGCACGCCAACCTGATGGTGAGCGAGTTCCGCAAGCAGATTCAGATCGCCGAGCAGGAGTACGCCGCCGACGGCCGCGTGTCCGATGAGAGCCTGGCCATGATTCGCCGCGCTGCCTTTGCCCTGCCGGGCCGCGAGGACGATGGCGCCGAGGACATTCTCGCGGATGATCCGCGCATGGCGGAGATCATCGACGCCTTGCTGTACCGCATCGACATCGTGCCCAACGGCCTTGCCCTTGGCCAGGCGGCCTATGAAAGCGGCTATGGCACGTCGCGCTTTGCCACCGAGGGCAACTCCCTCTTTGGCCAGTGGACCTACAAGGGTGAGGGCCTGAAGCCGCGCGAACAGCGTACCCAGTCCAAGGGTGACCACCGCATCCGCGCCTTCGAATGGCCCTTCGACAGCGTGCGTGCCTACTTCATTAACCTCATGACCCATCGGGCCTACGAGGACTTCCGTCGCCTGCGCGCCGAACTGCGCGCCGAGGGTAAGCCGCTGGATTCGCTGGTGCTGGCCGATGGGCTCACCAGCTACTCAGAGCGCGGTCAGGACTATGTCGATTCCCTGAAGGGCATCATTCGCGTCAACAAGCTCGATAGGACCGACGACGCGGTATTTCGGGATGAGCCCATGCGCTTCCTGCTTAGCGAGCAAAGCCTCGCGGACGTTGCGGCCATGAACGAGCGCCTCGACGAGGCAGCCCTCAGCGGCGAGCTGGCCGAAATCATTGAGCGCATGCGGCTCGAGTAATGGCAATAGGAGACGCCTCATGAGCAAATTGGCCATTGTCACCGGTACGAGTTCCGGCATCGGTGCCGCGCTTACAGACCGCCTGTTGACCGACGGCTGGCAGGTATTCGGAGTGGCCCGTCGCGAGGTAAAGCGCACCGAAGCGGCTTACCGGCATATACAAGCCGACCTTTCTGATCCGAACGTGGCCGGCAGCTTGATCGAGCCGTTACTGGCCGCGGAGTTCGCCTTTGGCGGCTGCGATTGCCTGGCGCTCGTCAACAATGCCGCATCAAGCGGACAAAAGCGTGCTTACGGCAAACAGGACGCCAGCGTGACCTTCCGGAACATCGCCCTGAACCTGTCCACGCCCATGGCGCTGATGGATATGGTGGTGCGTGCCCGGCCCGAAGGGGCACGTCTGCGGGTTGTGAACCTGTCCTCGGGCCTGGCCTATCGCCCCCTTGCCGCGACGGGTGACTACTGCGCCAGCAAGGCGGGCCTGCATATGGCCGGTGAGGTACTGGCCGAAGAGCAACATCCGGCCACGGCTGTGCTCAGCTATGCGCCAGGCATTGTTGATACGGAAATGCAGCAGTCGCTCCGTACGGAAACGGAAGGGGACTTCGTTTCAGTCGGGTTTTTCAAGGCCATGCATGAGGAAGGTCGGCTGGCGTCGGCCGATGACGTGGTCGACCCGATCGTCACGTTCCTCTCGGATGAGACGATTACCGGGTTCCACCAGGACCGCTACGCCGGCTAGCAGGGAACGCTCGACCGCCGTAGGTTGTTGTGTTTCGCGCCTGAGTGCGCTGATGGTTTCGGGTGAGCCGATGGTTTTTTGTCCACCGGCTCCGTCTGCGTCGAGTTCGCCTACACTGAAGTCATGAGCACCCTGTCCCCGGAAGAAGTCCTCCGCTACGGCCGGCACCTGGTCATGCCCGAGGTGGGCATGGACGGCCAGGAGCGGCTCCGGGATGCCCGGGTGCTGTGTGTCGGCGCCGGCGGGCTGGGCTCGCCGGCCAGCCTTTACCTCGCCGCGGCCGGCGTGGGCACAATTGGTATTGTGGACGATGATGCCGTCGACCTATCGAACATTCAGCGCCAGCTGCTGTTCGCCACGGGGGACGTTGGGCGTGCCAAGACCGAGGCCGCTGCCGATCGACTGGGCGCGATCAACCCGCACGTAAAGCTCGAGCTTCATCGCGAGCGGCTGGTCGCAGACAACGTCATGGACCTGCTGGGTCGCTATGACGTGGTCGTTGATGGCAGTGATAACTTTCCGACCCGGTACCTGGTCAATGACGCCTGCGTGCTGCTGCGCAAGCCCCTGGTCTTCGGCAGCGTCCTGCGCTTCAATGGCCAGCTGAGCGTGTTCGACGCGCGTCGCGGGCCCTGCTACCGGTGCCTGTTTCCTGAGCCGCCACCCCCGGGTACGGTGCCATCCTGTGCCGAGGGCGGCGTGTTGGGTGTCCTGCCGGGGATCATCGGTTCGCTGCAGGCGCTCGAGGCGCTGAAACTGGTCCTGGGTCAGGGTGAGTCGCTGATCGGGCGCTTACTCCTGTTTGAAGGGCTGGGCTTGGATTTCCGGGAGGTGCGGCTCGGGAAAGACCCCGATTGCCCCGTGTGTGGTGAAGCGCCGACCATTACACGGCCCGAGGACCTCGCCTTGGCGTGTGACGATGTAACGGAGCCACCGGTGGAAATTCCCCTCGTATCGCCCGAGGACCTGGCAGCGTCAATGGCGGCGGGCAACGCGCCCCGGGTGCTCGATGTGCGCCGACCGGAGGAGCTGGCCATCGCCGAGCTCCCCGGCGCCCTGGCGATTCCCCTGGCGGAATTGCCCGGGCACCTGGACGACCTTGCACGGGATAAATCCTGGGTGATTACCTGCCACAAGGGCGCGCGCGCCGAGCGTGCCTGGCAGCTCATGCACGATGCGGGTTTTCAGGAAATTCGCGTGCTGGAGGGCGGCATCGACGCCTGGGCCGAGCGCGTCGCCTCCGACATGCCCCGCTACGCCTAGGCGTTTCCGCTGCCTGAAACCACTTCCGCCTTTTTCTGGCGCTGGATGTGTTCGAGGTTCTGACGGTACAGGGTCACGACCTTGTCCACGCCGGTCGGCTCGAGCGCGCCGGCATTACCAGCCACGGTGTAGGTGGCGTAGACGCCGCTCGCCGCCATCAGCGCAGCGCTGATGAGCTGGATGTCCGTGCCTTCTTCTTTCATGGCGTTGGCGAGTTTGATGAAGCGTCCTGTGCACGCGTTGTGCAGGTCCCTTTCGTTCATGACGGTCTCCGAAAAACTGGGGTCTTGCGACCAGGCTGGGGTCTTGCGATCTGACTGGTGTTCTGCGACCAAGGTGCGCCAGTTTAGCCGAGCATGGGTCTTCGGGCATCACTCAGGGGCAGGCAGGCCCGTCCATGTTCGTGAGCTGGACCAGGGACAGTACACCGCTGCCGAAGCCGGATTCCGTACTCTCATAGCGCGCCTCGCCACCGTCGCAGGACAGGTCCATCTCCAGGCGTCCCCAGTTCTGCAGCTCCAGGGCGTCCGGATCGAACTCCTCACCGAACACCGGGCCGCGGGTCGTGTTCATTTCAGGGAACACCCAGGTGCCATCAACCAGTGTGCCGGCACCGAAGAACCAGCGCCGTTCGCCGGCCGGATCAAAGCTGAACCAGTACACGAGGGCGCTGTTGTCTTCGAGGATCTGCAGCGTGTAGCCCTCGCCGGAGCGCGTCGGGTCAAACCAGGCGCCGCTGTACTGGGCCTCCTGACGAATCGGCCGCCCCAGCGGTGGTCCACAATCCAGGCCCTGGATGTTGGTCAGGCGGTCCAGCGCCTGGCGGCCGCGTTCGTTACCGATGTGCCAGTCCATGAAGCCGGTGCTGCAACTGCTCCAGCTAAAGGTGGCGTCCCCAACGATCTCCCGGGTGACAGCGTCTGGGTCGAAACCGGGGCCGAATACGCCGCCAGAGACCCTCAGCAACTCAGGAAAGCGAAGCTGATTGCCGCTGAGCGTGCCCTGGGCGATCAACCAGTCCTGCTCGCCGTTCTCGTTGTAGGTGAACCAGTACAGCACCGCCTGGGCGCCGGGCAAAATCTCGATAATGAAGCCCTCGCCGTTGCGGTTTGGATCAAACCACGCGGCGGCGATGCCGGGCTCCAGCGTGAACGGCGCGGGCTGTGTCGTCAGGCTGGCGGTCAGGGTCAGCGATTCGTCCGTACCGCCCCGATCGCCGGGATTGCCGTTGCTGTCCTCGTAGCGCACCCAGTGACCATCGGCCCAGCCGGCCACGGTAGCGGGATCAGCATCGATGGCCAGGCCCGTCATGTCGCGCGTGAACAGGCGCAAGGAGAACGTCCCGTCTTCGCTTAGCGCCTCGCGGTTATTGCTCGTCGAGCGCAGTCTGAAGGTCGTCCGAAAGGCATCGGTGCGGTAGAAGCGATAGCCCTCCGGCGCGGGCGCCGGGTCCAGCAGGGCGGTGGTTTCCTCATCGATGCTCAGTTCCAATGCACGGGTGCCGGCCAGGGCCTGGATCGTCGTAGTGACCGTGGTGCTGTCAGCGCCGGGGAACCGGGCCACTTCACCGCCGTCCAGCCAGCGCATGGGCTTGCTGAAGCCCAGCCAAAGGACGTAGTCACGAGCCAGTTCCAGGGGCTGGAGCTGCTCGAAGTGGCGTTCACGCTGCTGGGCGTTCACCGGGTCCCAGTCCTGGCTGGCGACGAGGGCGCCGGTTTGCGCATCAAAGATCCGCACGGACTGGATGTGCGGTGGCCCGGCCTGCCGGTAGTACACCGTCGTGAAGGTCTCCGCGAGCTGCTCGCGGACCCGCCGAATCTGTGACTCGGGCAGGATGAAACCATCGTGACCGTTGACGCCGAAGCCGCCGTAGTCCGCCCCGCCGCCAGGCAGCGGCGCGTGGAAGTCCTGCCCATTACTGGGTTCGACTTCCAGCGTCCAGGAGGGGACCTGGTACACGGCAGTGAAGTACTCGTCCGTCGTGCCAATGCCCTGGTTGCGCGCGATGGAGTTGCGGTCGGCGAAGGCATAGAACTTGCCGGCCGGGAAGGCCAGGTGGTGGTCCGTGAAGGTGTCGAGCACCTGTTCGGTCTGAACCGCCAGGCGCTCGTTATCGGTGCGGGTCCAGAAGTGCACCATGGAGAAGGAGTGCACATCGGTGTACAGGCGCAGCTGGCTCACGGGCCCCAGCACTGCCGCCGCGTCGAGAGCACGGGCTTCGGGCTCCGACTGGGGCTGCGCACCGTGGTGGATCAGCGAGCGCACATCGTCACTCGAGCTTCCGCCATTGGTGGTGTCCCAGTAGGGCGGGTTGTTGCGGTTCAGGTCGACGCCGCCCAGGTGGTCATCGACGGAGAACAGGTTTTCATCGACCCCCAGCATGTTCTTGCGCCGCATGCGTCCATCCCGCGGCCAGAAATCCGGAAAGGTCGGGTCAGCGCCCAGGTAGTTGAGCGTTGGTGTCCGCTGCGTCTGCAGGAACCCATCCACGTTGTGAACGGGGATGACCACCATGTTGACCTCGTTGCGCAGGTAGTCGAGGAGGTGCTGGTCCGAGGGGCCCGTGGCCAGCCGTTCGAGAACGCCTGTGACCACCTCCGGTGACTGCCACTCGCGCGCATGAATGCCGCCGTTGGTCAGCGTGGCCGGCTCCGGGAGTCCCCAGCGGGTGGTGCGGTCCTCATCGCCCAGGCGGTAGGCCCAGATTTCGCGGCCGGCCCGCGTCTGGCCGACGATGTCGCCATGGACCCAGGGGGTGCTGGCGGCAAGGTCCATGTGCCGGGCCCGCAGGCCCGCGTAGGTGCGGAACCCGTCGAAGGGCAGCGGTGTGTCCACGGGAATCGGCGCAGGATAGCCCAGGGCGATGCGATCAAGCGCGCCGGTCGGATTGTTCTCCACCCACTCAACGAGCCGGGTCGGCGAAAACTGAGCCTGCCCGCGCAACGGGCTCGTGAGCCCCGCAGCCAGCAAACAGAGCGCCACGGTGATGAGGGAGAGCGATCGGCTCATGGTGTGATCGCCTTATCGTCCATCGCGCCGGGCCGCTGAAGGCCCTGGGCTTGCAGATCGAGCGCCAGGCGTGCACGGCGGGCGGCGGGCCGGTCGGTGGATGCGGCCAGCGCTTCGAGCGCCTGCTGCGTGTCCCGGGATGGCGACTGTGCAAGCGCCAGGGCGGCCGCGCTGCCCAGCTGTGCATCGCCGAGCCGTGTCAGGAGGGCTGCCTCGGCGTCCGGTATACCGGCGACGACGGGGTAGAGCTGGGCGATCGCGAGGGCCGCCGGCTCGGCGGCACCACTGTTGAGTGCCGACTGAAGCAGTGTGAGCGCTGCATCGGACTGCTGCGCCGCTGCACCGCTTATGATCTGTGCCAACCCTGGGCCGGAACCCTTCGTCATCACCGCCTGTAGCGTGGCCAGGTCACCGGCGAGCAATGCAGCTTCACCGGCGAGACGGCTGAGCTCTGGCGCTTGCTCAAAGCGCTCGAGCGACGCCCTGCTGACCTGGGCGGCACGCGCCGGGTGGACCTGCGCAAGCGCATCCAGGTAGCCGGCACGAATGGCCGGGTGCGTTTCGATCAGATAGGCGTCGATCAGTCCACCGGGTGACTGGGCAAGCAGGGCCAGGCCTTCGAGGGCTGCTTCCTGCCGAAGCCAGCCGTGTTCCAGCCCCTGGGCGGCTGCTCGAATGTTCAGCAGGGGTACGCGGCTGTAGGGATGGTCATGATGCGGCACCATCGTCTGCGGCTCGAAACGGCGCAAGTAGTCCAGCGCCACCGTGGGCACCGCATCGGCCGGAAGCCGGGCGAGGGATCGGGTGTATTGAAAAATGGCGGCGTCGCGGGCTGGCGCCAGCCAGTCCGGACGCTGCCGGGTGGTTTCAAGCAGCTCGAGCAGGCCCGCTTCGTCCTGGACCAGCGTCAGGTCATACAAAGCGCGAACGGTGGGGCCCAGCTCGGTGCGGCCGATGGCAATGCTGGCCAGTTCACGGGTCCAGCGATCGGGGTCCGGTGGTGGGGTCTCGGCGATCGCAAGGAGCGGTATGAGGGCGAGCATGCCCAGCTGGCGAATGCTTCGTCGCACAAAGGCCAGAGCGCGAGACAGGCCGGCGCGCCCCGGACGGGTGCGCACGATCCGGTGACCTCGCGGTGGTGTCGGGACGCAGCTCATGCGATCAGCTTACGGCCTGGGCGGGAATGTTGGGCTCATGCGAAGGAGACCCGCGACAGGCCGAGGGGCTTTCAGCGACAAGGCGTCGCTGGCTCAGGGTTGGGTCGCCACCATGGCGTCATAACCCGTCGCGTTGTACAGGCCTTTGTAGCCTTCCGCTTCCAGGGCCGTGATAACGCGACCCACGCGCCCACCGCTGCCGCGGTACATGACCACGGACCGGCTCCGGTCGTCGCCAATGGCGGCACGCAGCTCGTCCAGCTCATCGTGCGGGATGTGCAGCGCGCCCTCGATCGAGCCGTGTTCGACTTCGCCTGCGGAGCGCACGTCGATCAACAGGGCACCTTCTTCGATCAGGTCCCAGGCGACTGCGGCCTTTTCCGGGTCGCCGCGGAGTTCGGGCTCTTCAGCAACGGCCGTTGACAGGACCAGGGCCAGGCACAGCAGGGCGATGGTCGTGGTCAGCATACCGAGTCTGGCTTTGAATGTGTTTCCTGTGGACATGAGTTTCTCCGGTGGTGATGGGTATTCGGTTCAGGGGCCCGGGCGGTCCCGGGTCGTTACCTTAAGGTTCCAGTATAAGTGGGCCCGTTTCAGCGCCTGGTTAGGGCAGCAGGGGCAGGAAATCGGCGTGGACTTCCTCGGCGCCAAGCGCTTGAAGACGGGACGCCCGTTCACCCTCGGCAATCCCGATAAACCCCCAGCCCAGGTCGGCGGATGCCGAGAAATCCCAGGGGCCGTCGCCAAGATAGATGGGTGTTGTGCCGCGAAATTCCGGCGCCAGCAGCGTATGCGCGTGGCGCATGATCATTTCGCGGCGATGATCATCGTCGCTGCTGGCCAGGGGCAGTTCGAACGCGCTGAGGCTTGCCAGGCTGAGTTTGCGGCGAGCGGTGTGCGACCAGCCGCCGGTTGCGATGGCAATCGAGCCAGCGGGGCGCGCTGCGAGCCATTCAATGACGCCGGGGAAGGGGCGAAAGGCAGCAAGATTCGTGCGTGCCGCGTCGTCGATGCAGCGGAGGAACACCTGCTTCATTGTTGCATGTTCCACGGGCGTTACCCCACGCCCCAGAGTTCGTTCGGCCCATTCATTCAGGATGCCGTCATCGCTGACGTTCGTGAAGTTCGTCAGGGCTACCGTGTCCTGTGCCACATCAAACGTCTCGGCAACCGCGGCCCAGTAGCACTCGTTGTCCACCGCATGGCTCGGCATCAGCGTGCCATCGAGATCGAGGATGTAGGGTTGCGCCATGGGTTCATGCTACCGGAACGGCGTTGGTCGTTACGTGGGTTGGCAGTAACTAGGGCTGGAAGTTGCTGTGACCGGCAGCCACTGTACGCTACAGTCACTGACCCGGCAGTCGCTGGACCCCAACCAAGTGGCCTGACATTCCCTGCGCCCCAAAATAAACGGCCCCGGCGGAAAGAGGGAGCTCCGCCGGGGCCTTCAAACCAGATTGGGATCATTGGTCAGACGATGATCAGGGAGATATCAAGATCCCCACCTGGTGTGACCGTGTGTCGCGCACTGCGTGACACTCTTGCTATCTATGACGCCCGAAAGGCCCGAAGGGTTACATTTTCCGCGTCAAAACACTCGCGCAGCTTGAGGCTAGGGCGGGGCAGCGGTTGGGTGCCCGTGGCGAAGGTCACGGCTGCGGTGGGCGGAGCACCGGGCCGCGATGAAACGAAGTGCCGATCAGTGAGGCAGTGAGGTGCGGCGGTTCACCCGCACCGGGTTGCTGTTCAGCTCAGGGCAGGTATTTGAGCTTGTCTTTGTAGCTGCGTGACAGCTTGACCGTGTGGCCGCCTTCCAGCGTCAGGAAGTACTCGCCGTTGATGTGGCTTTGCATTTCCTGCACGCGCCGGACGTTGACGATGGTCGAGCGGTGGATGCGCTGGAGAAACTCGGCGGTCAGCTGCGCCTCCAGGGCCTTCATGGTCATGCGCATGATGTGCGTCTCACCCAGCGCGTGGACGCACATGTAGTCGCCGGCCGCATCGACCCAGTCGATGTCCTCCTGGCGTACCCAGGTGGTGCGGCCGCCATCGCGGATGGCCAGCTTGGGGTGGTCCTTTTTCGCCAGGCGCTCGGCTGCCCCGGCGGGCAGGTCGCCGAGGGCGTCCACCGATTCTCCAGTCAGCTCCCCCAGCACCCGCAACAGCAGGTTCTTCTGGGCCTGGGCCCGCCTGCGGCCCAGGCGTTGACGTACCTTTTCCAGGGCCCGGGCAAGGCGCTGGTCGTCGATGGGCTTGAGGAGGTAATCGATGGCGTTGACTTCGAAGGCATCGATGGCGAATTCATCGTAGGCCGTCACGAACAGGATGGCCGGCATGGCGTCGGATCCCAGCTCGCGCAGCACATCGAAGCCGGTCATGCCTGGCATCTGAATGTCCAGGAAGACGAGATCCGGCTCCAGCTCACGAATCTTGGCCACCGCCTCGCGCCCGTTACGTGCCTCGCCAATGACTTCGATGTCATCGGCGCTGCGTAGGCGATGGCGGAGCCCACGACGTGCGAGGGCTTCGTCGTCTACGACGAGGGCCTCAATCGTCTTGCTGGCTGGCGGTGTCACGGCTGCAGTGAATTGGCTGTCCTGGTCCCGAGGTCCCCCCCGGGACCGACATGACCGCCGGTGCGTGGCGGTGCTTTCAGCTTAACACTTTGCCGTGGGCCTGCAATGACTGCCCTCGCGTTGTGCTTAGTCGGTCATGGCGCGGCGTGCACGGCGCAGGTCAATGGCTTCCGCCAGGTGCGTGGGTCCAATCGATGCGGCGCCATCGAGGTCTGCG